>CBFQYI010000551.1:0-3029 GCA_965720825.1 uncultured Chryseobacterium sp.
TAAAAATCTTCTCCAGGCGAAAGCATCTGTTTTGCTCAGTCATGAAGATCAATTTATTCACCAACACCATATCAATATAACACAAGGATAATATGAAAAATTATGTCACACAGAAAGGCGATACATTCAGTTCTTTGGCCCGGCAGTTTAAGCTGAAAGATGAGGGTATTTTGAAAACCTATCATAATCTCCACTGCTCTCCTGAAGATATTATGCAGGAACCTGTTCCAGGAAAAACCATTTTAATTCCGGAAGATCCACAGCTTATGGTTCAGGAAAAAGAACCTCAAAACAGCTCAACGTCATCACAAGAAGAAGCTACAGAGGAAATCTCCGCAAGTGAAGAAAGCGCTACAGAAGAGCAGCCAAAAGGCGGAGAACAGACATCTGAAAATACAGAACAACAATCTGATAAAGAGGAAAAAAAAGATAAAAAAGAAGACAGTGGATCCAGCCCTCATGAAGGAAAATATTTCGTTGTGCAGAAAGGAACGGTACAGTGTAATCAGGGATTCAAATTTCCAAAATTTAAAGTAACCAGCCATCAGAAACATTACTGGAATGATGAAGAAGGAAACGCTGATTATCTGGCCGTAACAGAGGATGATCTTCAGCTCGATCCTGCGGCACAGCCGTTTGGACAATGTAAACTTAAGCCCACTTCCGGAGGATATCTTCCCTGCGCTTACACTCCTGCCGGAAAATGGCAGAAAACATATGAAAAAGTAAAAGTCCTGGGAAAAAGTTGTCTTACAGAAATTTCAGAACTGATGTGCAGCACAGGAGGAAAAATAACGATTCTCAAGCACGGACAGCAAAGTGAGGCAGGCAAAAGCCATGTGGGAAAAGCAAATACCCAGGAACAGCAGGTGTACAATCCCGTTGTGGATTTTGATGAATTCAAGGAAGATACCAAAGGTACAGACAAACTTTATTACAGCTAAGCCATGACAGGAAATATTATCGGGAATCAGAATCCTCTGGTAGGAACCACCTACTCCTACGAAGTAAAACCTTCTATCCTCTCCTTCGGATTGAAAGGTGATTATGAATGGTATCTTTATAAGAAACAAAAGAACGGAAGCTGGAAAGATATCACCGGAAAACCTAAAACCGGTGAAAAAGTAACTTACAGATTTGGAGAAATAGCACTGGGAATAGAATTTCAAATGAAAGTCTATGAAACAAAGAAAGGAATTTTACCCGGACTTCCTGCCACCAAAGAACTGGCCGGCAGTCTTACCATTATCCCTACCAGTAACAAGGTCCCGAAAATAGATAAAGTAGTACTATTCAACAGAGGAGGAACAAACGTTAATAAAGCCAGTTATCGTGATACTCTCATTGCTCAGGCTCACTGCATCGCCATGTTTAATAAAGAGATTGAGTTTCATCTTTGGGAAGATGATGCGCCTGGAAAAGGGCACGATGCCAGTATTAACAAAAACAACCGTCACACCCGCAGCTATAAGGCTCGCGTCAATGAAAAAGGGATTGCAGAAGTCCAAATACCTCTGATGTCTGACGAAAAAATCCTTCGCCAGATGGCCAATCAGTTTATGATGAAAGGGGACAGGAATGAAGGCGCCAATCATGAGTATTATGTTACGGCAACATATTCAGGGAAAATCCAGGGAGCAAGCCAGGTGAATGTAGATGTAGCAAATCCGGATTATAAAGGGCAGCCCCAAAACCAGCCCAAACCTAAGCCGCAACCTGAGAAACATACACCCAAATTCCCGACCGGACAAGGAGGAGCACCCAAACAGCCGGATCCTAAAGGTAATATTATAGAAGCGGTTTTCATTGATGATATAGGAAAGGAACTTTCCAAAGTCGCTGTAGGTGATAAAGTAAGGGTAAGAATTCATTCCAAAAACATGGTAGGAAAACACATCCAATATGTAGTCTGGGAATATGATACCACTTCCAATGATGAAGTTTACAGAAGCGGAAACATTAAAATTCCTGCGGATGTATGTGATACTTCAGGATTTATTATTACTAAAGATATTTTTGGGAAAGGAATAGACTCCCGTATCGGTGATCCGGATTCCGATAAACAAAACTATTTCATTGAAATTATCTCCAAAGATCTTTCTGCGGAATCTCAGAAATTTGGGGTAAATTCGGAAGGGCTGATGGAAGTGGAGAAGGTGAAGAGTGCAGCGGGGGTACAGAAGACACAAAAACCAGATAAACCAGGAAGTTGTATATGTCAGGAACAATATAAAGACTTAATATGGGGTGAAAAAGTAAGTTGTGAGTTTAGGAAGAAAGTAATACAAATAAGCAAACGAGCAGGCATTGACCCCAACAATCTTATGGCAGCCATGGCTCATGAAACAGGAGGAACTTTCGATCCTACATGCGGAACATTTAAAAAGAAAAAAAATGAAGATACGGAAGGATATGTTGGCTTATTGCAAATAGGAAAAGATGCTGCTACTGATTTAAAAATTACAAGAACAGAGTTATTAGCAATGGATCAGATAAAGCAGCTAGATTATATTGAAAAATATTTATACTTACCATTAGTTAAAGGAAAACTAAATACATTAACAGATTTTTATTTAGCTGTATTATTTCCTGTTGATTGTGGAAAAGGAAATCAGCCTAATCATATTGTTTTTGATAATAGTTTACCCATTTCTTATAAAAATGGAAAAGCTATTAAAAATCTTAATTATTGGAGAAACGTTGGTTACGCTGCAAACCCGGCATTTCATAAAGAAGAAAAAGAAAAAGGAAAAACCTATGTTTGGGAAATTGCAGAAAACATAAAAAAATGGTATGATAAAGGTAAACAAAATAAGGTACAAAAGTTTTCTTGTCAAAATGTACAAGAAACAAAAGTTGAACCAGTAAAAACAAATAAATGGCATGATCCAGTTGATAATCCAATATGTACTTTATACATGCAAAGTGGAGGTGGTGGAAAAGGACCAAGTGGAGAACATTGGGGGTTATTTGGAAATACCAGAAATGGACGCAAACATCAAGGGTTAGATTTATTTGCCATACCAGGA
>CBFQYI010000552.1:0-3021 GCA_965720825.1 uncultured Chryseobacterium sp.
CTACAGAATTGTTTCCACCCCTGAAAAAATTATTATCTCTGCACATCAGGAAATAGGACTGTTGTATGGGGTCTATCATATCTTACGGTTACAGCAGACAAAAGCTGACCTGTCTTACTTAAACATCATTGAAAAACCTTCATATGATGTAAGGATTTTGAATCATTGGGATAATCTGGATGGAAGTATTGAAAGAGGATATGCCGGAAGATCACTTTGGAAATGGGAAGATTTACCCGGGGAAATTTCTCCGCGCTATGAAGAATACGCCAGAGCAGATGCGTCTGTAGGAATCAATTCCGTTGTTTTGAATAATGTGAATGCATCGCCCAATATGCTTAGGGAAGATTATCTTAAAAAAGTAAGGGTTCTGGCTGATATTTTCAGGCCTTATGGCATCAAGGTATATCTTTCCGTCAATTTTTCTTCACCTAAAGCGCTGGGCGGATTACAGAACTCAGATCCATTGAATAAAGACGTACAGAAATGGTGGAAAGATAAAGCAGCTGAAATTTACAAGTTGATTCCTGATTTCGGTGGATTTTTGGTGAAAGCCAATTCCGAAGGCCAGCCTGGCCCTCAGGATTACGGAAGAACCCATGCAGACGGAGCCAATATGTTGGCTGATGCCTTAAAACCTTACAACGGAATCGTCATGTGGAGAGCCTTTGTATACAGTCCGAGCAAAGACGACAGAGCCAAACAGGCTTATCTGGAATTTGTACCTCTGGACGGTAAATTCAGGGATAATGTGATTATTCAGATCAAAAACGGACCTGTTGATTTTCAGCCCCGTGAAGCATTTAATCCACTTTTCGGAGCTTTAAGAAAAACTTCCGAAATGGTAGAATTTCAGATCACTCAGGAATATCTGGGCTTTTCAAATCATCTGGTTTATTTGGCACCTCTATTCAAAGAAACACTGGATAGTGACACCTATTCTGACGGGCATGGATCTACGATTGCTAAAATTACAGATGGTACATTAAGACCTGCAAAAATTTCGGCTATTTCAGCCGTTGCCAATATCGGAGAAGATACCAACTGGACCGGACATCATTTTGCCCAGGCCAACTGGTATGCCTTTGGGAGGCTTTCCTGGAATCATCAGCTGAGTTCGGAGCACATAGCAGATGAATGGATCAAAATGACATTTACTGATGACCAAAACTTCGTGAACCCTATAAAGGAAATAATGCTTTCTTCCAGAGAAACTGCTGTGGATTACATGATGCCTTTGGGGCTTCATCATATTTTTGCCGGCGGGCATCATTACGGGCCTGAACCGTGGGGTGATTATAAAGGCGGAAGACCGGACTGGTCACCTGTCTATTACCATCAGGCTGATACTCAGGGATTAGGTTTTAACAGAACAAAAACTGGAAGCAATGCTGTTTCACAGTATTTCCCACCATTGAATGAAAGGTATGGTAATCTCTCAACCTGTCCGGAAAATCTTATTCTGTGGTTTCACCATATTCCTTGGGATTATACGATGAAAGATGGGAAAACCCTATGGGATGAGCTGTGCTATACGTATGATTCCGGGGTGAAAAAAGTAAGGGATTATCAGAAAACCTGGGATAAAATGGAACCTTATATAGACAAACAGAGGTTTGCAGATGTTCAGTCAAAGCTTAGAATTCAGTCAAAAGATGCGGTATGGTGGAAAGATGCCTGTCTACTGTATTTCCAGACTTTTTCCAGAAAGCCAATTCCTTATGATGTAGAACGTCCTGTTCACGAACTGGAAGATCTGAAAAAGATTAAACTGGACATGGGGCATCACAATTAAAAAATGAGGCAGCTCTTTTTCCTGGTTGGAAATGGAGCTGCCTCAAAACAATAAACTGTAAGTAAAATTTTAATCCAAAATAATTTGGAATGATTGATAGGTCAATCTATCTGTATATATTCCTGTTTATCGTAGAGAAATTATCTTATTAAAAACATTTCCATTCTCCTCAACCTGGATGATGTATTGGTCTGCGGTTTTAGGATCAAGATCAAAAGTGATATCCACTTTGCCGTCAGCATAATTTTTGTTTGAAGTATAATACATTGTATTGGAAAGATCAGATACCGAAATACTTACAGGACCCTTTACATCAGACATGTGAAGTTTTGCGATATGCCCTGAAATGGTGTATTGGGGTTTATTGACTGTGCTCACTGGTGTCTTTTCGATTTCCATTGCGTTTCCGTCACCGATTTTTATTCTGTATTTCTCAATCTTTATTTCAGATTCTGCTACCAGATAATAAGTTCCCGGTGCAAAACTCTGAAAATCATAAGTCTTCATTACATGATCTCCATCTGCAAGATTCTCGGAAAATATTTCGTCATGCGCATTGTTGTAAACAAAAACAGATACGCTTTTAGCATTAGAAAGCTCAAAATTTAAGGTTTTGGCTTGTATGCTTCCAAAGGAGAGGGAAAAATCTCTGTCCTTACTCATTACATTTGCTGAGAACAATAAGGCTCCTGCAAAAAATGCGGCTTTTAACAATGTGCTCATGGGTTAAGGTTTTTAGAATTATTATTGCAAAGCTATGGCAGTAATAGTTCTCAGGCTATAATTAAATTTTCACATTTATGTACTATATTAACTTTGTTTAATGCTATTGATATCTTATTTGTTAATTTTGCATATGAAATTATTTTATGTTGGCCTATGAAACATATAAACCCTTCTTTTGAAGCGATAAGACCTACTATAGGAAGCAGTTTTACCAGCCTGAAATTTCTTACCAATGAGAATATAAAATCACATGTCTGGCATTATCATCCCGAAATTGAATTAATTTTTGTCTGTAAAGGTTCCGGAAAAAGACAGATCGGAAGCAGTATTTCTTATTTTTCAGATGGTGATCTTGTTTTGATAGGAAGTAATCTTCCGCATTGCGGACTTACCAATGAGAGTACCCATAATGATTATGAAATGGTTATTCAGTTTAAACCTGATTTTTTAGGAGAACCAATCTGGAATATACCGGAAATGCAAAGGATTTCTGCACTGCT
>CBFQYI010000553.1:0-3000 GCA_965720825.1 uncultured Chryseobacterium sp.
AATTCCTAAATGAACAAGATGAGTTAAAGGAATTAAATAACTCAATATTAGAATTTGTTAAAAACCTTTCTAATAATCCTTCTGGGCTTTCCTCATCAAATCTTAGACAAATTGATTTGTATCAATTGCAAAAACTTAAAGAAATAAGTGTAAAAGCATCAAAGTCAATTGATGAATTAGTTTATATAGATTATTTAATATTTTATGATGTACCTACACAAATATTTTCAGCTTCATTAGATTTGTTATTCCATCAATTTTTTTTAAAACAAAAATATTATCCAAGTTTGACTAGAAATATATCTCCTCCCTGGATTGTTTTTAATAATATTTTA
The DNA here is from genome assembly GCA_965720825.1 of uncultured Chryseobacterium sp. Classification (GTDB taxonomy): domain Bacteria; phylum Bacteroidota; class Bacteroidia; order Flavobacteriales; family Weeksellaceae; genus Chryseobacterium. Next base: position 336 of record CBFQYI010000553.1, read on the forward strand.
GATAAAGCAAAATTTAAATACAGAGTTGAATATAAATCTGCAATAGACGAAGAATCTCCTTTACCAATACAATTAATTGATAAAGAGATGAATATTACAAATGCAACATTCGAAAGCTTATCATCGGGAGAAAAAACAATAATGGCTTTGATTTTTGTACTTTACCATTCTTCTAATTCAGGGAAATTTCCTGATGTAATTCTATTTGATGAACCAGACGCTCATCTCCATCCATCTCTGACTCAACTATTTCTTTCAGTAATACAAGATGTTCTTGTTAAAGAACAAAATGTCAAAGTAATTTTGACAACACATTCTCCATCCACCATTGCATTAGCACCTTCTGATTCCATTTTCAGAATGGATAGAACATTAGGATATCCATTAAAAGAAGATAAAAAAAGTGCTATTCAAGCTTTGAGCAATGGTTTAGAAACCATTAGTATTGAAGAAGGAAGCATTGGGATAGAATATACTTTAAAAAATATTGAAAAAGATATTTTATTTACCGAAGGAATAACAGATAAAATTACATTAGAAATTGCATGGAAAAAAATCTATGGCGACCGTGAAATGCCTTTTTTTATTCAAGATGCTTTTTCAGCTAGTTTTCTTGGAAATCTATTTAATCAGGGAGATGAAGTACCCGATGGCATTTTCATTCAGTTTCCCAATAAAAAATTAATTGCTTTATTTGATTTTGATCACGCTGGTTATCCAAATTGGAATCGTAAAAAATTCAACAACATAATTGAAAATGATCCTACAAAATGTTTAGTAAGAACAAATGATAAAAATGGTTTTTTAATTTTACTTCCTGTATCCAATGAAGAGCCTATGAAAAGCTTAGTAATAAAGAACAATTTGGATACATTTGAAGATCAGTCAAAATTAACTATTGAATCACTATTTTTAAATATTAAAGAAATAAGAGAAAAATTTTTCCGAGAAGAAAATGTAGCTGGTGGAGGAAAGATCTACTTATTTAATGGAAATAAAAGAAGATTTACAGAAAAAATTAAAACTCTGGACTCTTCAAATTTTTCTGAATTTAGACCTTTTTTCGAAAAGATCCTACAAATTATAGATAAGAGTATCCCCTGCTCTTCCAAGTCTCCTGACTTTGAGGAAATAAAACAAAATCCACCCACGCTCTAATTTTTATCCCCAAACTTTCTCTTATCTTTGTTTCAATAACGATCTGAACAATGTTGACGACGTAACACCAAAACAAAATATGGCAACAAAAGAAGAATTCTGGGATAGGAAAAAGAAATTAAATGATGATTTCTTCGTAATGGGCTCCGTGGCCAATCCTGCAACCGAAGAACAAATTAAAAAATATGAAGAAAGCACAGGGTTTACCTTCAGTGAAGATGTTAAGGATTTTCTGACCTCATTCGGTTCCTTACTTTTTGAAGTCAAAGAAGAGATATGGAAACGTCCCCAGGAATTTGATGTTCTTCCAAGCTGGAAATTCGGGTATGGCTTTTTTGTGTACGGACTTTCGCAGGATGAAGAGATGCCTTCATGGATGGGATTTGAAGAAAAACATCAGGAAGCCCTTGAATATAAGGAAAAGCCATTAGGACAACTATTTTTTAAACGCAGTGGAAATCTCTACAGAGCCTATACCGACAACGGAATCATAAAAATTGAGTATGACAAATACGATGAGGAAGATTATGAAGTATTTGAAGGAAATATTTACGATTTTTTAATTGAAGAAATTAATAATTTAGAACAGGATTATCTGGAATATATCAACGAAGGAAAATCCTGATGGAGTTTTACAAAACTTTATACCTCCTGATTTTAAGCCTATAAAACAAAAACACTAAAAACTTACTACCCTTGAAAACAACATTATTATTCCTGTCATTTTTGGGTTCATTGCTGGTCCATGCACAAAAGCTTCATTTCCAAAAACTCGCCGGTATGTCAGCAGGCAGAGGGGCCATAGCAAGTGTAATAGTGAATGATAATATTTATGTGTCTAATGGCTATACAGCAGATAAAGAAGCCAATTATATTGAGAAATATAATATTACCGATGACAGTTGGAGTATTTTCAATGCTACTCTAAGTCCCAAAAGATTTGCTAATTCTGAGGCTTACCATAATAAGATCTATATTTTTAACGGTTTGGGGAACTGTCATCTTGAAATTTTAGATCTTGCAACCAATACCGTAACCGAAGGAGCAATTAATCCTTATTATGCCGGCGGTTCCGGTTCTGTCATACATAATGGTAAAATATATGTGTTTGGAGGCAGCGGATTAAACGGGGCCCCTATATATTCTGATAAATTTCAGTATTACGACATTGCTTCAGATACCTGGCATCCATTACCGGATATGCCTATAGCCAAAGAAACAAAAGGTAAAGTTGTTAATAATAAACTGTATGTCATTGGTGGTTTTAACGAAAATTCTTCTAATCTGATAGATGTTTACGACCTTAAAACGAATCGTTGGACCAATCAGTATAAAATGCCTGTTGGGGTATCCGGGCACTCATTGGCAGTAGACGATAATAAGATTTTCATTGTGGGTGATTATAGTAATCAGGATTTTCTGGCCTATTTTGATACTGCCACCAATAAATTATACCAGTTATCATCCAATATGATTCACCGAATACACGCAGCTGCAGAAGTATATA
>CBFQYI010000554.1:0-2991 GCA_965720825.1 uncultured Chryseobacterium sp.
CCCATTTCCATTTTCCAGTCGCTGTTTTTATCCAGCGTAAAGCTTGTTGAGATGATTGAAACCCAATTCCAGACTTTATTTTTATACAACATTCCATCAATTCCTTTGAAATAATTCTCGTTGTGCTCAAGATTTTCAGAAAGGATAACATTCCACCAGGATTTCATCTGGAAATTTTTATACAAGCTTACTCCGAAAGCTTCTCCTTTCTCAATATTGGTAAAATAATAAATCAAACTGTTGGTACTTGGTTCCTGATAGGAGATTTCCATGGACGGATATATTTCTTTTCTGTAGTACATATCCAGATTCCAGTCTTTCCAGGAGTAAGTAAGATTGAGGTTATGGGTAATGGTTGCTTTTAATTTTGGATCTCCCTGATAATAGGAAAAAAGATTATAATAAGATTTTGCGGGATTCAACCATGAATAGGAAGGTCTGCTGATTCTTTTCCCATAGGAGAACCCAAATTCCTGTTTGTTTTCTGTGGTATATTGTGCATAAAAAGTGGGAAAGAATTTCCAATAGTTACTTTTATTCAATTCATAAGGTTCTGAAACTACCCCTTCAAGATTTGTCATTTCCGCACGAAGTCCACCTTTGAAGCTCCATTTCCCGATATTGTAGGCTAATGAAGAATATAGGGCAAAATTGTGTTCTTTATAATCAAAAATACTGCTCTTTTCCGGCCGGTATTGTAATGCACCGTTCTCGTTATCGGAAAAATCAAGTTGACTGCTTGTTTTTACAAAACTATATTTCGTACCGGATTCTAGTTCTAGCTTATCCCCTTTCCACTGATAATCGAATTGGGTGGAATATAGCTGAACATCCGCTTTATTCTGTGTAAGGAAATTATCTTCTTTCGGCGGCTGTCCGGCAAAGTTCAGGGATGTAATTACATTTTGATATTTATCCACATTATTTCCGGTAAAATAATTGATCCATGAAAGACTGCTTTTCTTATTCAGCTTGCGATCTATCTGAAAACTTAACGAGTTATTGATGGAACGGGAACGGTGATCATTGATCGTGGTATAATCAGATTCCACTATATCCTGATGGTTATAGATCAACGTAGGAACATGATAAGTTCCGAAGGACTTTGGAGAAAAATACCCTGAGTAGTTGAGGCTTAGATTGGTCAAGCTGTCCAGTTCATATTCCGCATTAAAATTCAGGGTATTCTGGTTATTGTTTTTATCCTTCCTGTTCATCGTACTTACCCATCTGGTTTGGCTTTCCGGATAGTTTACATAGTCTGTTCCTTCCCGGTAGTACGTTCCCAGCCCTCTATAATAGCTTCCCATTAAGGAAAGTTTATCTTTTTTATAATATTGAGAAAGACCAAATACGCCTTTCGCATATTGTGTCTGCACATATTTGGATGAAAGAATACCGCGATAGCCTTCAATTTTATTCTTTTTCAGAACGATATTCAGTACTGCGCTTCCTGAGGCTTCATATTTTGCTGGCGGATTGGTAATTACTTCCACTGACTTTACTTCATCTCCCTGTGTATTTTCCAGAAGATTTTTAAGCTCATCCCCTGTCAGCATTACTTTTTTATCATTAATCGTCACCAGAATTCCGGTACTTCCTTTTACACTCAATACACTGTTGTTGATCGTAACACTGGGTGTATTTTTTAGAATTTCCCATGCATTGAGTGATGAAATATTACTGTTTTCCACATTAAATTCCAGACGGTCTACCTTTCTTTTCACCAAAGGTTTACGTTTCGTCATTACCACTCCTTCTATTTCCTGGGCTTCTTTTTTAAGAATGATGTTCAGAGATTCAGACTCTTTTAAATTCAATTTTTTCTCAAATAAAGAATACCCCTGGTTTTTAATGACCAGCTTTATATTTTCCTCTGTTATATCTTCCAGTACAAATACCCCATTGTCATCCGTTTTTAATTCTTTGATTAATGCATTTTGACCATTATACACTTCCACCTTTACAGAGGAAAGCTTTTCGTTTTCAGCATTCATCACTGTTCCTCCAGATTTTTGTTTCTGGGCAGCAATCAAGATGGGAAAACACAAAAGAAAAAGAATTTTATACATGGTTATTTTTTTATCCTCTCCAACAAAAACTATTGTTCTGTTCTATGGGTACAAAATTCTACATTGGCTGGAAAAAACATGGTTAACAGAAGGTTAATGATGGGTTAATGTCTTTTCTGATATCAAAAATATCCAGATTCAGACGGATGGATAAAACTTTATTTTTGAAGATTCAAAACTATGGTTAACGGAAGGTTAATAATAAAATAATCATTTCCGGAAAATGACTAAAGTTTTATCTTTGTTTTAATGATAGCCAAGAGTAAAATTCTCATCCCGGTTTTTGCCGCTCTATTCCTGCTTTTACTGGGAATCCAGGTTTATTTTATGCATAAAACCTACCAGGTAAAAGAGAGGGATATCTCCAGATCTGTGAATGATGGGCTTACTAATTACACGGACAATCTTGAAGACATCCAGGAGGCTAAAGAAAGGAATGATGATTCTCTTCAGGAAATCATTATACAGTATCATAATAAAGAGATCAACAAAAAAGATTTTCTCCGTTATTTCATAGAAAACAGGAAATCTGCCAGAGAAAGGCTGATTCATTATATCGACAGCCGCCACCAAAAAGACGGTTACGAAATCTCTGCAAGAATACGGTATCTTTCCATTGTTCATCTTCCGGACAGTTCAAAAGTAATTACCGAACCTATTGTTATTTTTGAAACGCAGGATAAGCTAAAAAATCCGCGTATTGCCAGTAATGGAAGCTGGGAAACCTCAACTACCAAAAGAAATGATACGGATAAAGGGCAGATTGAAAAAAAGAATACTTTTCTTGTGAAAACCCAGACAGATTTTGAAATCAGAAATATAAAAAGTATTGTTTTCAAAGAGCTTACCTTATTGATTATCTGCTGTATTATTCTTCTTTCGGGCGTTCTTCTGCTTTATATATTCACGATCAGAAATC
>CBFQYI010000555.1:0-2982 GCA_965720825.1 uncultured Chryseobacterium sp.
TTTTCAATATCTTTTTTAACGATTCTTCCGTTTTCACCAGAACCCTGAACACTGTTGATATCAACCCCTTTATCCTGAGCCATTTTCTTAGCCAGTGGAGAGATTGCTACTCTGTCAGAAGATGAAGAATTGGCAACCGGAGCAGCTTTTTCTTCTGTTTTAGCTTCTGATTTTTGTTCAGCTGGTTTTTCAGTTGACTGACCGGCAGCTTTTGGAGCACCTACAGCGGAAACATCTGTTCCTGCAGGGCCAATGATTGCTAATACGGAATCAACCGGAGCAGCACCTCCTTCTTCTACACCTTGCTTCAATAATACTCCATTGAATTCAGATTCGAAATCCTGTACTGCTTTATCTGTTTCAATCTCAGCAAGAAGATCTCCTTCTTTTACTGTATCTCCTACGTTTTTGTGCCATTTAGCTACTTTACCTTCTGTCATTGTATCAGAAAGTCTTGGCATTGTAATAATTTCTACTCCTGCCGGAACTTCTGCAGCAGGTGCAGCAGTTTCTGCTTTAGGCTGTTCTTCTGATTTCTTTTCTTCAGTTCCAGCACTGGGAGCAGCAGCCCCACCTGTTAATCCTGAAATATCTTCTCCTTCATTCCCGATAATAGCTAAAACAGAGTCTACAGCAGCAGCAGCTCCTTCTTCTACACCTACGTATAAAAGGGTACCTTCTATTTCAGATTCGAAATCCTGAACTGCTTTATCAGTTTCAATTTCAGCTAAAATATCTCCTTCTTTTACTTTATCTCCTACTTTTTTATGCCATTTTGCCACCTTACCTTCCGTCATCGTGTCGGACAGGCGGGGCATCGTAATTACTTCTGCCATAATTTATTTTAATTTGAAAATTTAGCAATCTGAAAATTTGAAAATTAAAAAAGGACATAAATCTATCACATTTTCAAATTCTCAAATTGTCAAATTAACTCATTATCTTTTAGTTTTCTAATTTGTCTAAGAATGGATAATCTTCCTGAGCATATACATACTCATAGACTTTTTCTGCATCCGGATACGGAGAGTTTTCCATAAATTCGATACACTCTTCAACAAAGTCTCTGGATTTGTTATCCATCACTTCCAATTCTGCTTCTGTAGCCCATCCGTTTTCTAAAATTCTATGTTTTATCAATTCGATTGGGTCATCATTTTTATGAAGAGCTACTTCTTCTTTAGATCTATATGGCTCGGCATCAGACATAGAGTGTCCTCTGTAACGGTAAGTTCTTGCTTCAATGAAAGTAGGTCCGTCTCCTCTTCTTGCTCTTTCAATAGCTTCATAAGCAGCTTCTGCTACTTTTTCAGGATCCATTGCATCTACAGCAAGGCAAGGCATTTCGTATCCTAATCCTAATTTATAGATATCTTCGTGGTTGGCAGTTCTTTTTACAGAAGTTCCCATTGCATATTGGTTGTTTTCTACAACAAATACTACAGGAAGTTTCCAGTTCATTGCCATGTTGAAGGTCTCATGTAAAGAACCTTGTCTTGCAGCACCATCACCAAAGAAACAGATGTTTACTGCTTTTCTGTCGAAATATTTATCTGCGAAAGCAATACCTGCACCTAATGGAATTTGTCCTCCAACGATACCATGTCCTCCGTAAAAACGGTGTTCTTTACTGAAAATGTGCATAGATCCACCCATACCTCCGGATGTTCCGGTAGCTTTACCACAAAGTTCAGCCATGATTCTTTTAGGATCTACTCCCATCGCCATTGGATGGATGTGACATCTGTAAGCAGTAATCATACTATCCTTTGTAAGATCCATTGCATGTGTAAATCCGGCAGGGATAGCTTCCTGACCGTTATACAAATGTAAAAATCCTCTGATCTTTTGTTTTAGGTAAAGAGAACGGCATTTGTCTTCAAACCTTCTCCACATTGTCATATCTTCATACCACTTCAGGTATACCTCTTTAGAAAATTCTTTCATGTGTTAGCTCTTGCTTTTTTATGATGAAATAGTTGAGCAAAATTATGAAAAAAACTTTGTTTTTATTCTATACATAGATAACTTTTCGATTTTTCTGCAAAATCTATTTGCGGGCTGTATGGATTATTCTTAATTTCCGACCCTTTGTAAGAATGATACAACTACGTTTTATCCGTTATATTCTTTCCGTAAGATTTCAGGAATCATCCTATCTATAAGCATTTCCCGAAACAACATATAATTCGGAGACATTGGAATTCTTTATATTTTGTTCTCCTATTTTATTCGTCTTTAATTATTGTTAATATATATTTTGGTTATTTCAACAGCTTCTTTTCCGGAGAAAAATCTGTAAGTTTCAGGATTCTGTCTTCAATTTCATTGACAAAATTACCCTATTGCTTTGCCGTTCTGGCTTTAATTTCCTTACACTCTTTATCTGCCATAAATCCTTCCCATGCCATTTTCATTGTATGTTCATCTTTCCACTCAAGCAGGTAAACAAATTCTGTTTTTCATTCAATTCCGATTCCCAGATTGACACAATAGTAAATCCATATTTCTTCATGATTCTCAGTGCATGATCTCTGAAGCGGTCCAGAAAAACCTGTTTATTTTCTTTTGGAATTTCATAGATTCTTAATTGATGAACAGGTTGTGGTGTAGCAATATTTTCCCCGAAAACCTTTTGGCCAAAGACTAAACAACCTGATAATATAAATAAGAACGTGGATAGATGCTTCATGATAATAATGATTAAAACTGATCAATTAAAATTAAGCATTTCCTTCAAAATTTAATACTCATTTAAAGCTGCAAAAACATTTCACTCCATCAAAAACAATTAGTAATCAAATAACTTACCTATTGAATCACCTATTCCATCTCATGGTTTCCGTTTGATTTTTGAGGTTATAATAGTATATTTGGTTTTTAAACTTGATTATGGAAGAAAAACAATCTTCATTATTACACAAAATTTCAAAAGTCATCTCTGATTTTTTTAATCCTTTGGTTTCTCTGATCATTTTCTTT
>CBFQYI010000556.1:0-2980 GCA_965720825.1 uncultured Chryseobacterium sp.
AGCAAAATTCTCACCCGAAACAAGCTTTCTGATTGGACAGGCATTAGCTAAAGTTCATCAATCAACAGAAAATGTCGAATTGATGAGAATGTCTTACAATGCTCAAAACCTGCTCAAGAACCCTCTTGTAAGGACAAAAAAATTCTATAATAAAAACACTACCGAAATTGAATTTTTAGAAAACCTTTCCAAATTTTTAACGCTAAAAATGGAAAATACAGACCTGCAGAAAATGAGATATGGAGCTGTTCATCTTGACGTCTGGTTTGATAATTTACATATTGACAACGAAAAAGAAATCACATTCTTTGACTTTGATTTTTGTGGGAACGGTTATTTATGCTTTGATATTTCTTACTTTTTATTTCAATTATTTACAACCCATCTGAACGAAGAGGAGTATCAGGCAAAAGCAGATCATTTTATAAAAGGTTACGAGACGGTAACTAAAATTAATGATGAAGAAAAAAAGTTTTTACCGTACGCATGTCTGGCCATTATGAACTATTATATAAGTGTTCAGTGCGACAGATTTGAATATTGGACCAATATTTTCCTGAATGAAGATCATTTAAAAAGAATGGTGGGGAATCTCAAACGATGGATTGCGTATCATAAAATTGAGGTAAAATAGTACTTTTAAATTTCACCCAAAATATATCAAAAACGATTTAAAAATTTATATGATTAATGCGAGCTTTCTTAGCTTAAATAAATATTATTAATATGGATACAAAACCGATCAATTTTCCCAATCAGAGAAGACATAATGCTGTACTACGTTTCCTGCATTTGTTTGTCATTTCTTATGTGTATCTTTTTATCTTTACGTCCCAGTTTTCACCTTTAGCAGGAATACATAAGAGTGGAGTCTTGTGGTTGTGTAAAAATGTTTTTCAGCAAACGCAGGTAGAATATATTACAATGACTGGCAGCGGCGATACTACATTAGATTATTGGGTAGTAATTGTAAATATTGGCTTAGCGGTAGTGGCTGCACTCGTTATACTTCTTGCAGATAAAAAACAGCGGACATTTAAAGATCTTCATTGGTTTACCGTAGTAGTAGCACGATATTACGTAGCAATGATAATGCTTTCGTACGGTTTTGCAAAACTACACGACGGGCAGTTTCCTCCCAATTCAATTGGCAGGCTGGAAGAAAAAGTTGGAGATATGTCGCCAATGGGGATGGTATGGACTATGATGGGAGCTTCCACTGGTTATACATTTGTTTCCGGGTTATTGGAAGTTATGGGTGGACTTTTGCTTCTTTTCAGAAGAACCAAAACTTTTGGTGCGCTTTTTTCCATGACAGTGATGATCAATGTAGCTCTGTTGAATTTTTTCTATGATGTGCCGGTTAAAATATTTTCCAGTCATATTGTTTTGTTCTGTCTCTTTATTGTAAGCGGTGATGCAATGGCGTTATATCGTTTTTTTATCTTGCATCAGCCATCGCAATTACGTTTTCAAAAAAGAACATTCGACAAAAAGTGGAAGAGTATTACAGTTATTGGATTCAAATGGCTTGTAATAGCTTTTTTCATATTGAGCTCTTCATCAGCACTATTCTATACACCTCCGGCCGCTCCGATGGAGGGCGCGTATATTGTTGATAAATTTACAATAAACAATCAGGAAATACCATGCAACGATTCTATTGGATGGAAAAAAATATTGATAAGCTCTCCAAGCCGGACAAAAGTAATCCTGAACAATGACAGTACTAAAACCTTTCAGAGTGTTTTAGATACTGAAAAAAAGACACTTATGCTTCGTAAAGTAGATCATCAGGACCTATATGCTTACCTGCATTACAATACTCAAAAAGATAGTATCATTTTTACGGGAAATAAGGGTCGTGATTCTGTAAAAATAAAAACAATAAGAAAGAAAAAGGAAGATTATCCTTTAAACAAGAGGAGTTTTCATTGGATTAATGAGTATCCTTTTAACAGGTAACAGATATATAGCTTAGTGGGAACAATATCAACCAGGTTTTTTATACTTGAAAGAAGACATGTATTAAAATTACATGTCTTCTTATTTTCCGGGGTATTTTATTATTTCAAATCCTCTACATTGTTCAGTATATAACACTGTTCCCACTGTTTCATCCCGATTTTAGGGTAGTAGCCCACAGCTTTTGGTGCGGCCAATAAAATCAATGTAGCTTTTGGGGTGTGTTCTTTTGTCAATCGGATTAATTCTTTTCCAATGCCTTTCTTTTGATAATTCTCATCAACAGCCAGATCTGAAAGATAAGTGCAGAAGGCAAAATCGGTTAACGACCTTGATATTCCAATCAATTTACCATTATCCCGGGCTGTTGCAATAAGGTTGGCATGTTGCAGCATCTCTGTTATTCTTTCCGGTTCGTTGACCGGACGTCTTTCTCCTAATGTAGAGTTTACCAGCACCTGGGTAAATTCTTCTATTCCAATTTTTTCTTCAATTTGATACGTAATCATTTTTATTTTTTTACTGTTATTTCAAAAGATATTATCCGCAGGGGCTTCCTGTCTTTCAGACATCCCATAATCCCGTATGACGGAAGCTACACGCAATCTGTAATCTTCAAACACAGAATTCCGTCCTGCCTGTTGTGCTTTCCTGTGCGTGGTTCTGTTGCGCCATTCTTTTACACTCTCTTCATCTTCCCAAAAAGACAGGGAGAGAATTTTCTTTGGATCTACAAGACTTTGAAACCGTTCAATCGAAATAAATCCAGAAATCACTTCCAGCTCAGATTTTAGTGATCCTGCTATATCCAGGTATTCATCTTTTTTTCCTTCTTCAGGAACGACTTCAAATATTACAGCTATCATACTTTTCATTAAAATTTATTTGATTCACAGGACAAAATTATAGGTAATTTGGACTACATTTGTATACCAGATTGAACATATAGAGTAGTCCAGAATGTTTCCATTTGAACATATCATCAATATTGATAAAGAAAAAAAGCTTCCTGTTT
>CBFQYI010000557.1:0-2978 GCA_965720825.1 uncultured Chryseobacterium sp.
TCTTCTGTATTTATCGATGAATTTTCATCCTGAAAGAAAAAAAAAAAGTTTTTTTTTTTCATCAAAAATTATTTTTTTAATTAGTAATAAACTGGAGTTGTGTTTTTAATATTAAGTGATTTTTTTCAGAACAAGTTGTACTAAATGATAGATGCCATCCGGATAATAAAATGTAATATTTTTATATAAAATGGGATGATTGCGATGCTATTTTTTAATCAAGAAATACAATTTTTTCAAATGTACATGAATTTACCGATAAATACAAGTAGAATTTTTACGATAACTATTGGATTTACTATACTTTACGGTTGATATAATTCTTTGTTGCATCTGCTGTAGGGATAATTTTGGCAGGATTTCCTATGACAACAGAATCAGAGGGAACATCAAAGTTGACATAAGAATTGGGAACAATCAGTACATTATTTCCAATAGTGATTCCTCCTACAATAACGGCATTAGTACCAATCCATACTTCATCGCCAATCACCGGATATCCTTCATTTTTTCCACGGTTTTGCTGGCCTATTGTAACGCCATGGGCGATGTTGCAATTTTTCCCAATCACTGTTTTCGGATTGATCACCAGGCTTCCAAAATGACCTAAATAAAAACCTTCGCCAATCTGAGTCTCAGGATAAATCTGAAACCCGTATTTGATCTGGTAATGTCTTAATACAATTCTCCAGAAAGTATTTAAAACCGGTTTCTTTTGATACTTCTGAGCTATTCTCAGAATGTACACAAAATGAAGATTGGGATTGATACATTTTTTCCAGATCTGAAATGGGGAAAGCCACTTTCCACTTTCCCGGTAAAAGTCTTTTTGAATGATTGAATAATCAGCCATCGTCAATATTTTTATACTTCGTCAATTATTTTCTGAAGGTGTTCTACAGATTTTTCCAATACAAACGGAAGCTCAGTTTCCGAAATCTGTTTTTTGTATTCTTCAGTGATATTTTTATCCGTAAGGAACTTTTTCATTCCTTCATAAATCCCTTCTTCGGAATTTGGAGTGATATTACCGAGTTTTCCATCCTGCAGAAGATCCCTGATACCGGAAATATCCGTTGCAGAAATAGGTTTATTCAGAATAAGCGCTTCGGCAATGATGGTAGGAAATCCTTCATGTCGTGAAGACATAATATAGAAATCCGCCTTTTTCATATAAGGATAAGGATTACTGCTGAAACCAAGCATTTTTGCAGTATCCTGAAGACCAAGTGTATTGAGCTGATCCTGAATATTATTAAAATCATACCCGTCACCAATGATCAGAAGCTGATGTTTCAACCCTTCATCAATAAGTTTTTTATGCACATTAAGCAATCTGTCGTATCCTTTCTGAGGATATACGGTTCCTACTGTTACAAAAGTGGGAAGATTACTGTTGAAAGGATAATCATTAACTTCAATATCTGCCTTTCTTAACGTATCAGTTTTGTCAATCGGATTGAAAATCTTAATCACAGATGCTTTTTCAGCTTCGTTTTTAGCCAAATCATGCATTCCTTCCTGAAGTTTATTGGAAATTACCAGAATTCTGTCGAACCTGAAAAACTGCCTGATGACTTCCGGAGTATATTCTTTTAAATTGAAAATATCATTCTGTACCCAAATGATTTTTTTAGAATCTTTTTGAGGGCTGGAGAGAATTTCCTGATGCATCGCATGGATGGCAGCAATCTCTACATCATATTTTTTATTCTTTAAAATAAATTTGTAAAGTAGGGAAGGGAACCAAAGAAACATTTTCTGATAAAGAACCCTGTAAGCTTTCACAGGAATATCCTGCGGCCTGTTGGTTGTTATCATTTCTCCTTTCGTCAGATAGTACAGGGTCACCCATGACGGAACTTCTTTAATGTATAATCCTGAATAAAGATTTACCAGAAGATCAACTTCATATTTATCAGAAGGAAGATTCTTCAAAAAGTTGATTAATACCTTCTCAGCACCACCATGACGTAATGAACCTATACGAATGAGGAGTTTTTTCTTTTTCAATTTGTTTTTTTCTTTTTATGATTTTACAAGATTAAATTTATTTAATTTTTCTTGCTTTTTTATACTTGTGAGGAAGATTTTCTTTGATATAGGCATCCAGTTTTTTTCTGTCTTTCTCCAATTCACGGGGATATTCCGGATTGTTTTTAAGAACAATATCTCCATAGTCTTCAATAGTACACAGAAATTGTGCCGGATTTCCGATAAAGACTGTATTGTCCGGCATAGACTGTGACAATACAGAGTTAGCTCCTAAAATACAGTTGTTTCCAATCTGAACATCCTGCATAATAACAGCATTAAGCCCAATGGTACAGTTGTTTCCGATTTTTATTCTCCCCAGGATTCTTGCGTCTTCATATCCGGGAAGTCTTCTAAGGAGAGTTGTCGTCCCTCCGTGGTTGACAAACCGTACATCTCCTGCAATGTTTACATTATCGCCAATTTCGATAAGGTAAGGTTCAGTTCCGAAATATACTTTATCAGGCATATTAAAGTTTTTTCCTACTTTCATCCCTCTATATTTAGCCACTTCAAGACTTCCCCTGTTCAAAAAAGTATGATAAAGGGAGTCTATTTTTAATAGGATTCTGAATATAAAAATCATCACAAGTGTAAATTTGTTTTCGTTACTTTTGCAAAGAAAGAGAATTTATTAATATGATGAAAATTTCAAAAATAGAATATTATCTGCCTCAGCAGGTGCTAACTAACGAGGACCTTGAAAAGCAGTTCCCTGAATGGAGTTCCGAACGTATCAAGGAGAAAGTAGGTATTTCCCAACGCCATATTTCTTCTGACAGCGAAACCGTACTGGATATGGCTGTGCAATCTACAGAGAAAATTTTCGAAAACTATGACAGAAACAAAGTAGATTTTATTTTGTTCTGTACCCAAAGTCCGGAGTATTTTCTCCCTACAACGGCCTGTATTTTGCAGGACAGATTGGGGCTTAGAAAAAATAT
>CBFQYI010000558.1:0-2972 GCA_965720825.1 uncultured Chryseobacterium sp.
ATTCAACAAAGATTTAGGATGATCATCTATCATAAAGAAAACGTCCAGATAATTAGTTTCATGGGCCAGTTTCACTTCATTTTTATTTTGTTTACCAAAATCATAATATCCTTTTTTGAAAGTATGCCACATAAAGCCATATCCATTTGTAGACCAATAATAAGGATTTGGAGAAGCTACACCACCATCAGTCCAGTTATTTTGATTCACAATAAAAATAGTATTTCCTTTATGAGAAAATCTCCCATTCTGTACACCTCCGCCATAGAAATATTCATCTTTTCCTTGTGACAAAGTCAGTACTACTTCTTTAGAGTTAAATTCAATAGGAGCAATAAAAGAAAAGATCTCTTTATGAAGATTCAAGTCAAATACTTTAAATAAAGAGGTGTTTTTTTCAATTTCTATTTTAATTTTATTGGTAGAGACAGAAACAGCATTTGACAAATTATTGATAGCAATTTCTTTTACTTTTTTTCTGGGCTGATCTGCTAAAATCTGAGCAGAAGGTATCGCTTCCGGATTTCTTATTTGTCCACCTTTGGGATCTAAAAATAATCTGAAAATATTTTCTCCATAAAAATCTATTAATATTTTTTTGTTGCCGGAAAGCACAACTTCTACAGAAGTTTCTCCTTTATTATAAACATTTTCAATATTTTGAGCCTGAGTTTTTCCAATGGGAAAAAAAAGAAAGGAACTCAGGAGTACAATCTTTTGAATTTTTGAATTTAAAACGGTATTCATCTACCTTATTTTTTTTATTAATTTACATTTTATACTACTCTAAGAAAGTAAGATCAATATTATAAAATTAACTGCCATCTTTTTTAATGTTAAAACTTTAAAAAATAGTTTTTGTGTCAAAAGAGGAGCTTCCTTAAAAAAAGAATCTTATTTTTCGATCATCAGACTTTATAACGACTTTTTCTATTTCTCCTCTGTATCCACCATCTAAATATCCTTTTTTTTTAGAATTTCCACCTTACAAAAGCTTCCATCGCAGCATAAGTAGCTAGTCCCATTTTATGATAGGTCTCTGCCGTTTCTCTGTTTCTTTCTTCTGCTCTTTGCCAGAATTCTCTCATGTCTGTTCCCTGGAATACGACTCCATCTTTTTGAGATTGATGCTTGAAAATTCCATAGCGTTTCTCCAAAATCTGATCAGGGCTTAGTGGAACTGCCATTTCTATTTCTTCTATAGACCATTCTTTCCATGCTCCTCTATATAACCATAACCAACAATCTTTCATGTATTCCTTCGATTTTAAATTTTTAACAGATTCAAAAACAGCATCTAAACATACTTTGTGCGTTCCATGAGGATCTGCTAAATCTCCAGCTGCATATATCTGATGTGGCTTTACTCTGTCTATTATATCTGTTACAATTTCTATATCTTCCGTACTCAATGGTTTTTTTTCTATTCGGCCTGTTTCATAGAAAGGCATTTCCAGAAAATGAATTTGGCTGTCTGGTATTCCCACGTAATAGCAAGTGGATCTTGCTTCTCCTTTTCTTATTAAGCCTTTTATATGTCTTACTTCAGAAATGTCTATATCACTGTTTTTCTTATTTTGCAAAAATTTGATTGCTTTGTCAAAAATCTTTTGTGCTGCATTATTTTCTATGCCAAACATTTTATTGTAATCACACACAAAATTGGCAAACCGTAATGCTTCAGAATCTGCTACGGCTATATTTCCTGAAGTTTGATAAGCAACATGAACCTCATGCCCCTGCTGATGCAGCCTTATGAAAGTTCCGCCCATACTAATAATATCATCATCTGGATGGGGACTGAATATAAGAATTCTTTTCCTGGCTGGGGTTTTCCTCTCTGGTCTATTGCTGTCATCTGCTCCTGGTTTACCTCCTGGCCACCCCGTTATGGTGTGTTGTAATTTATTGAAAATTTGAATATTGATATTGTAAGCTGGTCCTTTGTCTGCCAACAGATCGCTCATTCCGTTTTCTATATAATCCGAATCGGTAAGCATCAATATTGGTTTTTTTATTTTTTGGGCTAATCCTAACACTGCTTTCCGGATTAATGCATCAGTCCATTCTATTTTTTCTACCAGCCATGGAGTATTAATTCGGGTAAGCTTATGAGCAGCGGCCTGATCTAATACAAAAGTAGCATTTTTGTGCTCCTGCAGATAGGAAGCCGGCACCAGGTTGGTAACAGGACCTTCTACTGACTCTTTTATAATATTTGATTTAGATTCACCCCACGCCAGGAGTATCACTCTTTTCGCTTCCATTATTTTCTTTACTCCCAATGTAATAGCTGTTCTGGGAGTATTTGAAAGCCCTAAAAACTCGTTGCTTGCTGCTACTCTTGTAATATGATCTAAAGCAACAAGACGGGTTTTGGAATTTTGTAAGGAACCTGATTCATTAAATCCGATATGACCATTACCACCAATACCCAGAATCTGCAAATCTATTCCACCTAAGGCTTCTATTTTAAGTTCATATTCTGTACAATAGTCCGCTATTTCTTCTTTGGATAATGTTCCGTCAGGAATGTGATAATTTTCAGGAAGAATATCTACTTTATCAAACAATAACTCTTTCATAAAACGAACATAACTATGTACGGAATCCGGTTCCATAGGGTAATATTCGTCAAGGTTGAAAGTAATTACGTTTTTGAAGCTCAGGCCTTCTTCTCTGTGCATTCGTACCAATTCGGCGTATAAGCTCTTGGGTGAAGAACCTGTAGCCAGCCCTAAAATACAAGGTTGTTTTTGAGATTGCTTGACGCGTATAAGATCAGAAATTTCTTTTGCTACAGATTTTGAAGCTGAAAGCGAATCGGTGAAAATAACTGTTTCTATCTTTTCAAATCTTTTTTCAAATCCTGTAGAGGAATCTATTGTGCTTTTTAACATATTAATTTGGTTTTGGGTAGTGCTAAAATTAAATTTATATAGAATTTGTATTTCTAAATTTTCAATTAACTA
>CBFQYI010000559.1:0-2969 GCA_965720825.1 uncultured Chryseobacterium sp.
GTATGGGTAAATAAAGTGCTGTGTTTGTCATTCCGTAGGAATCTAAATATCATATTTAATCCTTAGTAAAGAATTGCAATCATTTACTTTCCAAATAATCTCTCAATCCCTTCAACAGTTCCAACTGGTTTTTTGTTCTGTCCAGATTGTGTTCAGGATGCGTGATAGAATAGTAGGTGCTTCCGTTAAGATAATCCGTTAAAAAGCGAAGTTCCTGAATATAAATAGCGACTTGTGCTGCATAATCAAGATTCTCAGATTCTTCAGGCGTCAGCTTTTCTTTTAAATGAAATAAAAATCCCTCTTTTACCACCTTATACATTTCAGGATTGAAATTGTTTTGGGCAGTTCCATCATCTTCCTGTGTTGTATTGGTGTAAGACTGAATCATGGTTCCAAAATCATACAGAATAGTAGAAATCATCATGGTATCCAGATCAATCACAGCTAACGGATTATGATTCTGATCAAAGAGAATATTACTGATTTTTACATCGGCATGAATAATCCTTTTAGGAATCTGATTGTTTTTCTCCATTTCAATCCATCGGTCAGGCAAGGATAAAAGCTGGTTGGTGATTTCTATTTCATCCCTGGCGTTTTCTCTTAAATGAAGCGCTGCATTTTTTAGTGAGTCTTTATAATCTGCAACCCTCTTCTCAAAATTGAGGAAATTGGGAAGAGAATCCTCAATGGCAGGTAGTTTTTCAGTATTTACCGTGTTTAGAAAATAACTGAAGGTTTTAGCCGCATCAAAAGCGGTCTGTAAAGATGGAGCAGTAAGGAATGTAATGCTGTTTTCTACAAAACTTAGCATACGCCATGGCTGACCATTTTTATCTTTTACCAGAATTTTGCCGGTAAGAGAAGGAATAGGTTCTATAATTTCAAATTGATAATTATTTGACCTGAGAACTTCATTAATCATTAAATGATTATTAACGACCACTTCCGGCTGTTTAAAAACATGATTGTTAATTTTCTGCAGAATAAACTTTTTCCCTTGGTCTTTATTCTCCAAAAGATAGGTTGTATTGATCAATCCATCAGTAATAGGAGTGAGGTTGTAATTATCAGTAGTAATAAATTTTGCAACAATATCATTTACCTCCATAAATTTTCCGGGTATCTGTTATTTTTAATCTCTGAAGTCAGAAAATCTATAATTTCCTTTTTATCATCAGCATAGGTAACTCCCATCCATCGGGATGGAGATGCTTTCACTTTTACTTTTACTCTGTTTTCGTCCATCATTTTTTGTACTGCGGAAGGAATGTAAAATTCCTGATTAGGCAGTGGATCAGATTCAATGAAATCATAGAAATAGGCTTCCAGATAACAGAAAATGTGAGGATGGAAAATAAAAAAGTTCATGGATACCAATGTTTCGGGATCTAATTTTATATTTTCTCCGTTTTCAACATAAATGATTGAATTATTGATTTTTTGAATAGAAGTTTGTTCCTCTACTTTAATCAGATAATTTTCAGCATCCAAGGTACATATTCCTCTTGCCACAGCACCGTTGCCACTTAATGTTGTTTCTACAGGATAAGCAATCATCCCTAATTGTGTATCTGAAATATAATGATGGTTAATTTCATCGGCAGCCAGTTGATAGGCTTCTTTTCCGTAGAAATCATCCGCATTGATCATCACAAAAGGCTCCTGTATTGAATATTTGGCGCAAAGTACGGCATGAGCAGTTCCCCATGGCTTCTCACGATCAGGATAATCAAAGCCTTCCAGTGAAATAGGAATGGTGTCTATCTCCTGATATACCCAAAGCAACTCAAAATTTTTAGCTTTTGAAATGCCGTTGAGTCTTTCAATATAACTTTCAGGAATCAGTTTGTTGACAATAATAACTATTTTTTGGAAACCAGCTTCCAGAGCATCAAAGATAGAATACTCAAGAATCGGCGAACCGTTATCAAGTATTCCGTCTATCTGCTTAAGTCCTTTATACCTGCTGCCTAATCCGCCTGCTAATATGAGTAATGTTTTCTTAGAACTCATCGGTCATTCCAAATACAGGTTTACGGGTTTTCCATTTTCCATTGGTAAAATCAGGGATATCAACCACCTGACCGCCTTTGGCAATAGACTCTTCACTCAATGGGGTAATGGAATACCATAGAGCAAGATCATATACATCCATCGGGAATTCTATATTTCGCTTGATACATTCAATAAAAGTATTCATCACAAAGAAGTCCATTCCTCCATGTCCGGCTCCTGCAGCAGTAGTTTCAAACTTCTTCCACATCGGATGATCATATTCTTTCATCCACTTTTCAGTATTATCCCAACGATGGGTATGGTTCATTGTTTTTTCAAAATAGATGTGTCCCTGGTTGAAATCTCCCCATCCGAAATCCTGCCATAAACCTTCAGTTCCCTGAACTCTGAAGCCAAGATCATATGGTCTCTGCAAACTTGTATCATGAGTAAGAAGAATAGTTTCTCCATTGGCACAGGCAATCTGTGTGGTTACAATATCTCCCTGGTTGAATTTTACTTTGGCGCTAGGATGGTTTTCTCCTCCTTTTGGATGTTCAACAATATACTTATGAAGACCTACAGATTTTGATGAGAATGAAGAAAGCCTTGTTAAACGATTTCCTCGGTTGATATCCATCATCATCGCAACCGGACCTAATCCATGGGTAGGATAAAGCTCTCCATTACGTTTTACATAATGTTCGGTTCTCCATTTTGCCTCACTGAATTCAGCACCGGAATTGTACGGATTAACTCCATCATTGAAAAGAACACCTCTCAGGTCATGCTGATAACCGCCTCTTCCATGTACCAGTTCCCCGAACATTCCTTTACGGACCATATTCAGAATGGCCATGATATCCCTGCGGTAACACACATTTTCCATCATAAAGATAGGAACTTTCGTTTCCTCATATACTTTTACAAATTCCCAGCAGTCCTGAAGCTTTATAGCCCCGGAAACT
>CBFQYI010000560.1:0-2968 GCA_965720825.1 uncultured Chryseobacterium sp.
AATTCCAAATAATTTTAATTCTTTCCATTTTATTGTCGCAAATATTTAATACTTTAGCTTAATAATTTGAACGAATGGGAATAATCCTTAAACCAATTGATATTGTAGATGACATTTCACAAGAAGATTTCCGTGAAAAATATCTAAAGCCATGTAAGCCAGTGGTAATCAGAAATATGGCAAGAAAGTGGCCCGCCTATCAAAAATGGACGATGGATTACATGAAGGAAGTAGTAGGCGACGTTGAAGTTCCCCTTTATGACAGTGCCAAAGCAGATCCTGCCGCTCCTATCAATACACCGACTACGAAAATGCCTTTTCGTGATTATGTGGACCTTATTCAGAGAGAGCCTACAGATCTGAGAATTTTCTTCTTTGACCCTATAAAATTTGCTCCCAAACTGTTGGACGACTATGTTCCGCCAAAGAATCTTATGGGTGGATTTTTAGATAAATATCCAAGTATGTTTTTCGGAGGTAAAGGTTCTGTGACTTTCCTTCATTACGATATCGACATGCCGCATATTTTCCACACTCACTTCAATGGAAGAAAGCATGTTCTTCTGTTTGAATACAAATGGAAAACACGTCTGTATAAACTTCCGTATGCCACCTATGCACTGGAAGATTATGATATTGCCAATCCTGATTTTGAAAAATTCCCGGCATTGGATGGTATTGAAGGAATTGAATGTTTCCTGGAACATGGCGATACATTATTCATGCCTACCGGTTGGTGGCACTGGATGAAATATCTGGATGGATCTTTTTCTATTTCACTGCGTGCATGGGATAAAAGCTGGGCTGTAAAAGCACATTCTCTTTGGAATCTTGCTGTACAGCGTAATTTTGATAATTTCATGAAAGGCCGATACAAAAAAAGGTATATGGACTGGAAAGAAAGAAAAGCTGTAGAAAGAGCTCATATTGCTTTGAAAAAAGGGCTTCCCAAAAAGTAATAAAACTTTTTAGATAAAAATGAGTGGATGATTTAACCTGAATCATCCACTTTTTTATTATCTTTTAAAATGCGATTCAAAAAATAATTAAATTGCAAAACGTTCCCTTAATACAAATACACATATATGTTTGAAAAATTAATTGATAGCTTTGAGAAGCTGTGCCTGCAGATTATTATTGAAATATTGCTGGTTCCGGTAACCATCTTCAAGTTATTTCAGGACCCGCGCCGCTGTTATGACCTGTCTGTTCACGAGATGGAAAAAGAAGAAACTGAACGTTTTCACGACTATCTCTCTCCTATCAAACTTTCTGTTTACACCTCTGTGATTGTCTCCGTAATTTTAATGGATTATGGTGGTGAGCACAATATTATTTCAAAGATCAAAGGGTTAAGCATGGTAGAAAAAGCGCTCTTTATATTTTTGATGAATAATATTACCGCAGTCATATTCACTGTTGCTTTGTTATGGTACAAAAAAGAAAAAGTGAATACAGTTACCTTCCGAACGTTATTATTTTCTTTTATTTATACAACTGTATATACATCTACCCCCTTTTTTATATTCATTAGCTCAGCTATGTTTCTGGGACAAACTCTGAATGCAAATGCTTATCTGGATCATTTGACGAAGGTAAATACGCATGGAACAAGAGATTATTTGTTTTTCGTAGCCTTTTTGGTCTTTATCATCATTGGAATCATCGGGATTTTTAAGCTTTTCAAAGCATTACACTATATCCTGAAGAATAATTTCAGCTACCATCCTTATATTGTATGGGTTTTTACTGTCCTTTTCTTCGCCATTCAGCTTTATTATACCATGGGATTTATTTAAAATTAATGGTTTTTTCAAACATACCAGTCTGTTTATTTTCTACATTTGTAAAAATTTCACATCATGCCCAAACCTCGCGAAAGAATAGTAAGCACTGCTATGGTTCTCTTCCATAGACAAGGTTACAACAATACGGGCATTAATCAAATTATTGATGAAGCTGATGTATCAAAGGCAAGTTTCTACCAGCATTTTAAATCTAAAGATGAACTTTGCATTGAATTTCTCAATAAAAGGTATGATTACTGGGTGTCTGAACTTGAAAAATTCACATCGGAAGCTGAAACAATACAGGAAAAGTTCCAAAAGTCCTTTGATTTCCTGATTTACATGAATGAAAGAGAAGATTTCAGAGGATGCAGCTTTCTGAATATTTTGTCGGAAATTCCTGCTGATAAAGAAGAAATTCACAAGGTCATCCGTCATCATAAAAATAAGCTGAGAGAGTGTTTCAATGAAGATATTCAAAACGATATGGTTTCAGCGCACATCTATCTTCTTTTTGAAAGCTCTATACTAACCAGCCAGCTTTACAGATCGAATGAATTGATAGAAAAATCTAAAATAATCGTACAGGATCTCCTTAACGACTCCCATTAATCCTCCAGCTATGCACATTCCGGATCTTCATTCTTTTTTGAAAGCTGACCTTCATTTATCAGCCGAAGTTACTTATCCTGCTAAAACTATCCTGCTTGAAGAAGGAAAAATTTCGGATAAAATGTTCCTGGTAAAAAAAGGAGCATTGAGGATATTTTTCTATCAGGATGGAAAAGAACTTACGCTGGAATTTATAACAGAAAACCAGGCTGTTTCATCTTTTGAGAGTTTCCTGAATGGCATTCCCACCGATTTTGTTATTGAAACTCTGGAACCCGCTACAGTCTATGAACTTCATGCTGACATTTTTCACAAACTCATGGAAGATCAGGAATTCCAGCATACCTTTCATCCGCTTTTTTACAAACGTTTCAGTGAAATCAATAAACGGCTGATCTCTTTTATCAGAGACTCTCCTCAGGAAAGGTATCAGCCGCTTCTCAAAAACAGGCCAGAGCTTCTTCTGCGCTTTCCACAGCATTATATTGCCTCTTATCTTGGGATTACAAGTGTTTCATTAAGCAGAATACGCAACCGCAGGTAATTTCTTTACAATTGTTATCGTTCAG
>CBFQYI010000561.1:0-2963 GCA_965720825.1 uncultured Chryseobacterium sp.
ACTATTATGAAAAAAATACGCGTTCAGTTTTTACTTTTTGTATACGATAAAACTCAAAAATTATACAGAAAATATTTCAAAAAGAAAAAAGGACAATGGCAGTTTAATGAAAAACAACTGTTGGAGTTTCAGGAAGATTCTTTAGGTCGAAAATTGGGTGAGTTTTACAAAAAACACGGCTTCTCAATGATACCAAAGATGGAAAACCACGATGTGCACCACCTGATTACCGGTTGTGGAACCAACTTCGAAGATGAAATTGCCATGCAGTACCTGCTTCTAGGAAACGGCAAACTCAATGCGCATCTTCTGGCTGCAATCGTATTAGGAACAATTATTCTTCCGGAATATGTGAAAATTTATATCAAAGCCTATAAAAAGGGACAAAATATGAGAGCCTTTCATCATTGGGATTTTGAAGAGCTGCTATGGCAGAAGTATGAACATGTAATGGATTTTATTCAACAAAAAGAAACGGTAGTTTTTCATTAAGTTTAATACAATGAGAAAAATAAAATTCAGCCCGCTTGGGAAAAGATCATTCATTGTTTCTTTTCTGCTGGGAACCCTTCTCCTGTTTGCATTTTGGTTGATAAGAGCAGAATTTCTTCTTAAACTTGTCTTTTATTATGTTCTGGTAACCTCCGTGATTAATATGTTTATCCTTCTGCACGAATTGATTATCTATCTTACTGATGTTTCAGAACAGAAAGCTTCTGGTAATTCGGTTCTTCTCCTGCTTGTCAATATTCCGATTACAACCTTGTACCTCTATATAATGACACAGTTTCCCTGGTTGGAAGCAGTTCTCAAAATTTAAATCTTTCATTTTTTTAATTCTTAAATAATAAACCTCATGAAAACACATCATTATATATTTCTTACAGCCCTTCTCTTTGTCATCGTCTTTTATGATCAGGACGTAGGGCTGAACCTTGGAATTCTGGGAATTGTCTATGCTGTATTGACACTGTTTAGAACACCGGAAAAAAATAAAACAAGAACATTGTATGTACTTTTTGGAACAAGTATCCTTTCCAGTATTGCATATGCCTGGTTCGGAGATTTTCCATCCTTTATTGCAGTTGCTACTTCATTGCTTTTGCTGGGCTATAAATCGAAGAACAGAAGATTGAAAATTCTTTTTTTAATTCCGGTTTTTATTGTGAATTGCTGTACTTCATTCTGTCGTTTTTTCAGCTTTGATGAATGGCTGCCTAAGAAGAATATTCCAGGATTATGGCAAAAGACATTCGCTGTCATCTTGATTCCACTGATACTGGTTTCTGTTTTCTTTGGAATTTATTCTGCCGGAAGTGATCATTTTGCAGCGCTTTTCACCAATTATGAATTGGATCTTAATATTTGGCAGGTATTCTGTCTGTCGGTTTTAGGATTTTTTATCGCCTTTAATTACTGGAACTATGCGGTGGAAAAGCTCATCTACAAAAATAATCATGTTCTGGATAATGAGTTTAGTAAAGATTCCAGAATTCCAAAGGCTACTTATTCTTTTCTTGATCTTAGTGCAGAAAGGATGAGTGGCGTAATCTCTTTTGTCTTATTGAATATTTTATTGGTGTTCTTTATCATTACCTATAATTATGAACAATTTTATGAAGCGGTAAAAACACCTGTTCAACTTTCAGAAGAAACCCATGAAAGAGTGAATGCTGTAATCATGTCCATTATAATGGCAATTTTGGTGATCATGTTTTATTTTAAATCCGGATTTAATTTTGATCCCAAGGCAGGGTTATTGAAAATTTTAGCCAAAATCTGGATTTTCCTCAATGCTGTTCTTGTAGTCTCCGCAGCTCTTAAAAACTATGAGTATATTGTTAACTATGCATTTACCTATAAAAGATTAGGGGTTTTTGCTTTCCTGCTGTTATCATTAGTTGGTCTGGCTTTGACTTTTATTAAAATTCAAAAACAGAAAAGAAACATTTTCCTTGTTAACTCTATGATCTGGTATATTTATGGAACCGTTCTCGTGTGCAGTTATTTCAATTGGGGAGGATTTATTACTTCTCAGAATATGAAACGAAAGGATTTTGCGGTCAATTATCATGTAACTTCCATCAACTTCAGTGAAAAAGCACTACTGAAATATGCGGATGAAAAAAATGATCAGAAACTTAAAAAGACCTTGCACGATAAAGTGAAAAATGAAACATCCAAAACATTCCTTTCAAAGATTTTATATTATCAGACCATACAATAAAAGATTATGAAAAATTTGGCAGAATCCTCTAGATTTAAAATTAATATATTGTTGATAATGATGACGATATTCTGTTTCAGCCTGTCAGCTTTCAGATATTATATCAGCGATACAAAAGTGTTTTTGTTTCTCAACTGGAATCTTTTTTTGGCGTGGATTCCTTTATTACTAAGTTCTTTTATTCTTGCTTTTAATATCCGAAGTAAAATTTCACTCATCTTTATCATAATAGTCTGGATATTGTTCTTTCCCAATTCTCCCTACATTCTTACAGATCTTTTTCACCTCAGAGCAAGAAATGAGATACCGATCTGGTATGACCTTATTGTGATTCTTTCCTATGCCTGGACAGGACTGATCTGTGGTTTTATAAGTCTTAATGATATTGAAAAGAGACTTTCTGATTATGCGAATAGAAATATCATCAGCGGGGTAGTTATCCTCTTTCTTTTCATGAGCAGCTTTGGGGTCTATCTCGGCCGGTTTGTGAGATGGAATAGCTGGGATGTTCTCAATAATCCTTTTGGTCTGTTCTCGGATATTGTGGTGAGATTCATCTATCCTATGGAATATACCAAAACATGGGGTGTTACTCTATTGATGGGAGTAATGCTCAACTTTATGTACTTTACATTTAAATGGGCAGGAACAAATGATGAAAAAGAATTACAACCCGAAAATAAATCATTAAACGGATTGGAACAATTTTAGCATTTCAATGAGCTCAGCATAATAG
>CBFQYI010000562.1:0-2953 GCA_965720825.1 uncultured Chryseobacterium sp.
AATTTAATAAGCAGATCTATGATAAGGTTTTGCTGATCTCACAGACCGCTGAAAGTGCAGTAGTGCAGATTACCGGAAGTACAGTATTTCCCAATACCCTTGAAACGGAAAATGTGATCATTCAGGCCCGGGACAGTGTTACCGGAAAAAAAATAAATATTGACGATTATGCAACCAATCAAACCATCGAGATTAGGATGTTGGGCGACCTTGCTAATCCGATTAACATTCTCATTTTAAAAGTTAAACCATAAAAAAATAAAAAACTATGAATAACAACGCAGTAATCAGTAATAACGCAAATCAGGATAATTTTTTCGGGGAACTACAACATACCCGTTTTCAACAATTTACTTCATTTCCCAGTACGGATAATGTTCCTGCAGGTTGGATAATTGATTATAATAGTCAGTTGCATCAATGGAACGGAACCGAATGGATTAATTTGGCCGAAAATTATGTACATCCAGATTATCCGCTGACTAATAATCCATTTCAGACCAATCAGACAAGCGGGCTTCTATTGCTAAGTCAGATACTGACCAATAGTTCAGGGCATGTTATTAAAGTAGCAGGCCGAAATCTTACCAATGCAGATATTGTTTCTATTGTTGTGAATGATGCGATTCAGTCAGGTACCTTTACATGGTCATCCTATAAGATTAAAACTTATGTTGAAAACTTCATAGGACAAAGCCTTACAGGAGCACTGATCTATCAGCCGGGAGGGTATGTTCCTTCTACTGTTGAAGGTTCAATGACGATGCCATCACCTGCTACAGCCGCGGTAATTAAAACAGGAATGGTATGGGTGATTACAGCCAATGGATGGGTGGGCAATGAACCTGTATCTGTGGGTGACCATCTTATCGCCAATACCGATGATGCTTACAATATCCCTAAAAATTATCAGATTATAGAAAAAGGTATTCCTGATATTGTAGACGCTACAGATTCGGTAAAAGGACTGATCCAAATCGCTACAGATGTTGAAGCTATTGAAGGAGTCAATATTACTAAAGCAATGACTCCCAAATCTACGAAAGCTGTTTTGGATGCAAAAATTAAATCCCAAACATGGCACATCGGAGATGGATCGTCTGTTACTTTCCCCATCACCCATGGCTGGAATACCCTGAATGTTGATTATATCTGTTATCGAAATACTGATAATAGAAAAATAAATGTAAGCTGTACGGTTATATCAGAAAATGACGTACAAATAGATGTTTTGGCACCGCTTACTCCGAATGAATATAGAATTACTTTAACTGCTAGATTAGACTAATGATTGCTCCTGAATATTTTAACAATCATATCGCTGTAGAAGGCGAAATAATTGTGAAAAGTGTTCCAAACGATGCAGGTTCTGTAATGGTTTGGAATTCTGTAACGAAAAAAATTAGCACACGAACCCATGCGGAAATAGTTTCTGATTTAAATTTAGTAACAACCAATACGTACCAGGATATACCGGTAAGAAAATCCTTCTCAGGAGCTACAGGCAATGCTTATAATGCAGTTGCTTTAGAAGTAAGAGGTAATGGGGTGTCTGATACCATTTACCCCGCCATTTCTTTTCATCAGCCGGGTCTTTATGCTGGTACACTGCAGTATAGGCCAAATGGGTATCACTTTATGAATATCAATGGCAATGCTTTTGATTACGTGAGAGCGGCCGGGTATTATAAAGATGGGTCAGATAATGAAAAATTCCTTACGGGAGGTGGTGGAGACTATGATTCCCGAAGAAAAGAAGACTCCTGGTATCATTCCGGAAGAAACTTCCCACAGGGTACATTAATTGAAACGGATGTAGATTATTCTGTAGACTATGGAGATCAGTTTCTTTTAGAAATTAAAGGTAATATGTACGGCACTGATCAGCCTTTAGATTGTAAGATCCAGGGGTATATCTATAACGGTACTATTATTTCTCATAGCGGCTATTCTACCTTATATTACTGGAATGGGATTACTGCCTTAAACTTAAATGGTAAACTTTGTTTTTGGTTTACTCAATTATCTTACTGGCAGGGGTTTGATGTAAAAGTAACGGTTGGATATGGAGGTTTAGACCAGGGAAATAACAGAGTTACTTCAGTGTCGGATCATCCGGATCCGGGAGGCACAAAAAGGGTTCAGATAAATCTTAAACATTTACTTACTAAAGAAGATTTAGTTTCGAGTAATACATTTTGGGAGAAGAAAAATACAGGTGGCTATTGGGCATTAGATTCAGATAAACCGATAGCCGGACTCAATGGAAATGGAGCGCAGGTAATTTTATCAGGTGGTTTATTGGCTTCTTCTTCTTATACCGACTCTCAGTTTATTCCTGCTGACGGAATCCATTCAAAAGGTTTTGTGCAAACAGATGAAGGTTTTCAAAACAGGTTTTACAAAGCAGATGAAAGAAATAGAATTTGGTCATTTGCTAACGCAGATGCTTATGGACTTTCTTATTATCAGGGAAGTGCCAATAGCTTGAATGAAGGTATTGGTTTCCATTTTGGAGATCCGGATCATCCTACCCATTTTCTGGGAAGATCAGGTCAGATTTATTCCAGCGTAGGTATTTATTCTAATTCATTTACTACAGGTAATAAACAGGTTTTAAATTATAGTGGCCCGTCTACATTATATGTAGGAAACCCTACAATTAATACGATTATAGAATCTAATAACAATGATATAATACACTATAAAAATGGAGTCAATGGAGTGGTTTGGGATGCTCATAATTTAGATCCGTCAACTTTTGTTAGTGCATCAACTTTAAATAATTATATTCCCTATACTGGTGCTGTACAGGATGTTAATCTTGGAACAAAGGATTTGGAATTTGAAGGTGGTGGATCTGTTAATAAAATCCAAAATAATGTAAGGATATTTAATAAAGTTTATCAGGGCTATTATGGAGAAGGAGGACATACTGGTATTTTAGCGATTA
>CBFQYI010000563.1:0-2946 GCA_965720825.1 uncultured Chryseobacterium sp.
CTGTAACCTTGTTATTCCTGCTTCTTTCTGGTTCAAGAGACTAAGAACGAACATTATCTGGACATTCATCGTTGCATTAATCATCAACATCGGTATGTGGTTCGAGCGTTTTGATATCATCGTTATCAACCTTTCAAGAGACTACTTACCAGGATCATGGACAATGTTTAAGCCAACGATCATTGATGTGGGTGTATACTTAGGAACAATCGGATTCTTCTCTGTATTATTCTTATTATATGCAAGAACATTCCCTGTAATTGCACAGGCTGAATTAAAATCGATTTTGAAAATCTCAGGTGAAACTTATAAAGCAAAAGAAGGAGATGAGCACCACTAAAATTGTATACGGACTTTATGCTGACGACGACGATTTAATGAACGGCGTTAAAGCATTCAACGATAAAGGAATCGCGATCAACGAGGTTTATACTCCGTTTCCGGTTCACGGGCTAGACAAAGCTTTAGGTTTAAAGAAAACTAGAATTTCTGATGCCGCATTCTTATATGCTCTTTATGGGGTTACTATCGGTGCTACTTTAACCTGGTACGTGATGAATCACGACTGGCCTCAGAATATCGGTGGTAAACCAGCTTTTGACTGGGGACACAACATGCCGGCATTCGTAGTTCCAATGTTCGAATTAATGGTATTCTGTGCTGCTCACATGATGTCTTTAACTTTCTTAGTTAGAAACAAAATGTATCCAGGAGCTCCAGCTCAGAACCCGGATCCAAGAACTACTGATGATAAATTCATGATGGAATTTGTAACTGAAGATGTAGAATCTGTAAAACAGTTGCTTATTGAAACTGGAGTTGAAGAAATAACTGTTAAAGACGCTTAAAATGAAAAAGAATGTATTAAAAATTACAGCGGTTTTAGGTTTAACAACAGTTTTACTTAACTCTTGCGGACCAAAGGAGAACACTCCGCTGGTATATTTCCCGGACATGTATTTTCCGGTAGCTTATGATCCATTGATGAAAGCTCAGGACGCTTATTCAGATCATGAAAATGAAATTCCTGCTTTTGTTAAAAATAATGGTGCAACAGGTCTTTCTCCGGTAGAAGGATCAGTTCCTCAGAATAAAGATGGAGTCTTTGAAGAAAGCTTATTACCTAAGAATGTTGACGAGTACAACGCTGGGTACGATGCTTCTAAAAAACTTACAGTATCTCCTTTGAACCCTGCTAATGCAGCTAAGGATCTTGAAAGAGGTAAAATATTGTTTGATCACACTTGTGCTGCATGTCACGGTACAGGAGGTGATGGACAAGGACCTATCGTTCAAAGTGGAGCATTTTCTGGAGTACCAAACTATGCTGACAGAGAAATTACTGTAGGATCTGTTCATTATGTATTAACAAACGGTAGAAATGCCATGGGATCTTATGCGGGACAATTGAACGCAGGAGACAGATGGAGAGTAGCAATGTATGTGATGAGTGCTTTCAAAAAAGGAGCAGCAGCACCGGCAGCAGCTACAGCGGCGGCACCAGCAACAACTGAAACGACTACCGAAACTAAAAAATAAGAAAAGAAATGTATAGTTTTTCACCAAAATTAAAATCAACTTCTATAATACTTCTTGTTGTAGGTTTAGTTCTTTTCGGTATTGGTTTCTTTTTGAACAAAGGAATTTCTACTGAGAAAATAGAACAAATGATGGAAGCTGTTCATGCTTCAGGTCATACTGCTCCTACACACTCAAGTGAAATGGTTGGACCTCAGGATCACGCGGCTCACCTTGAGCACGCTACATTGCAGGTACACAACCAGCCTTTAGCAGCAATACATTTTGTAGCTGTATTTTTCTTTGGAGTAAGCTGCTGCGTATTATTCTTCTATTCTATTCAGCACGCTGCCCACGCAGGATGGCCAATCATCATTACAAGAGTAATGGAAGCTATTGCTTCTTATATTCCTTACGGTGGTGCAATCTTAGTAATCCTGATGATCTTAAACATCACTCATAATGGTCACTTATTCCACTGGATGGACCCTGAATTGACAAACCCGGATTCTCCGCATTTTGATGTGATCTTATTCGAAAAGAAAAAATTCTTAAATATTCCTTTCTACGCAGTAAGAACTTTAATCTATGTGATTGGTGCTTCTTTCTTCGCTTGGAAATTAAAAGCTCAGTCTAAGAAAGTAGATGAAACTAAGTCTAAAGTAGAGTACCAAATGCTTTACAGATGGGCAGTAGGATATATCGCATTCTTCGGATTTGCTTCTGCAGCTTGGGCTTGGGACTGGTTGATGTCTATTGACCCTCACTGGTATTCTACAATGTATATCTGGTATTCAATGGTTAGCTGCCTTTCAAGTGGTATCGCTGTAATCATTTTATTAAGTGTTTATCTTAAGAAAAATGGTTTCTTACCACAGTTCAATGATAACCACTTACACGATTTAGGAGTATTCCTTTTCGCTACAAGTATGCTTTGGACCTATACATGGTTCGCTCAGTTCATGCTGTACTGGTATGCAAACGTTCCTGAAGAGGTAAACTACTTCTTCGGTAGATTCCAACACTACTCTCCTACTTTCTTACCGATGTTGATCATCAACTTCTTATTACCATTATTGGTATTAGTAAGCAGCAGCATCAAGAGAAACTACAAAGTAGTTACTACAATGGCAGTAGTAGTAATCTTAGGACACATCTTAGATTACTTCAACATGGTAATGCCGGGAACAGTAGGACCATACTGGAACACTCCTGAAGTATTCCTGTTAATCCTTGGAGCAATCCTATTCGTAGCTGGATTATTTATGTTTACTGTACTTTCAGCTTTATCTAAACTGAAGTTGATCCCTACAGGAAACCCATTCTTACACGAATCTGAAATTTATGAGTATCCTTTCTAAGGACTTGTAACAAAATAAAATTATAAAAGACTGATTGTTAAAACGATCAGTCTTTTTTTATGCATAT
>CBFQYI010000564.1:0-2944 GCA_965720825.1 uncultured Chryseobacterium sp.
TGAAAAACTTATTTAATTATTCTAAATTTATCTCTAATGGGTACAGATATGATCTCATACCTCACTTTAAAACTAAAACCTTGGACTTTAAACATTGAACTTTAAACTTTAAACGTTATATCTTACTCATAATCCGGCATTTCTCCATTACTGAACAGGGTTGCCCTTGTCATATCGGTCAGCGTACTGCTAAGGTCAATAACCATTATATTCCTTTGCGAAATATTATCATTGGAGGTATTCATGAAGATAATCTGAGCATTATTTGGCGAGAATCTTGGATCAAGGTCATTCGTACCCAGTACTTTTTCGCTTTCTGCAGAAATATCACTCACAGCATCTGTAACAAGATTATAGATGAAGATATGTGAATCCAGTTGGCGGTAATTTCCACTTCCATCCAAATATCCTGAAACATCACGGGTAAAGAGAAGAAGCTGTCCGTCTACAGAGAAATTCAAACCTCCGCTGGCACCTACGGCACCTGACAATACCGTTTTAAGAACACCGCCATTGATATCTATTACATAAATTTTAGTATTATATCCGTTATAATCATTGGTTTTCAATGCTATTTTACTGCCGTCATAGCTCCAGTCACATTCGGAGATCAGGCTTCCATCCGGTGTTGTATACACTAAGCTCAGACCGCTTCCATCTTTATTAATCCTGTACAACTTATTAAAGTTGGAATAAATAAGTTCTTTACCATTTGTACTCCACGCAAAGTCCATTTCATAGTTATTAAAGCCTGCAACAGCTACTGTTGTTACTTTAAAAGGATTGGAGCCATCAGGATTGGCAGTATAAAGATGGGTACTTCCACCTTCCGTACGAAGGAATGCAATGAGACCTGCATTATTATTTTTGCGCGGTCGCCAGCTGTTGTAGGAAGAACTGGTAAACTGGAAGTTATTTCCCTGGTCATCACTGGAAATGATTACAAAATTTCCATTTTGTTTCTGAACGTAATGATACCTGTTGGCCGGAACTGTATTGGTGGTAAATTTACTGATAGAACTTAAAACTGGCTGGTGAATGCCGTCCGAAACAGACACCTGCCAGAAGTAACTTACACCAAACTTCAGATTTGAAAGCGTATAGTGGTTTGCTTTCAAATCATTAACCTGAATCACATTAGTGTCAAGATTATTTTTAATGGTCAGACTGTATTTTAATACATCTGCTGTATCGGGATCTGTTGCGCTCCAGGTTAATTCGACGCTCAAAGGTTGATTTACTGCGTTATCTATCGGACTTAGCAACTGTGGTGTAGCAGGAGGAGAATTCAATGAAGTATCATCATCCATCTCAAAAACTACCGTTACCACCTGATTTTGATTTTGTATATTGACTGACTGAAAGCTTGTGATATATCCTGAAAGTTCTGCTTTTACAGAATAATTACCTATCGGCATGGCAGGGATTTCAAATGAACCGTCTGTACCACTGAAAACCGTTTGTGTCGTAGGATTGGTAAATATCTTCACATTAGAAAGCGGCACATTGCTACCTCTTTTTACGACTTTTCCTTTTAACATTCCTGTTTGAGCCTGTTCTACAAGGTCTTCATTGCATGAAAACAGACAAAAAGCAAAGATAAATATGCTGAATATTTTAATTATAGTTTTCATAGTTCGTGTTTTTATTTGTTTCCGAAGTAAAAGTTGATTCCTATTCCAAAGCGCAAAGCCTGATCTTTTCTTTTCCCATTAACAAGGCCTTCCCAGTCGTCTTTGAAGCCAAGGTCATATTGGGCGGAGGCTCTCAGCGAAAAGTTCTTGCTGATCATATATTCCAGCCCACCACCGAATTGTGCTTTATATTGGGGTTTATATTTTGAATACAACGCTCCTGCTCCACCATATACAAATGGGCTGAATCTGTATTTCGGAAAAAGGATGTATTCCAGATTCACTTCAGGACCATAGTAGTTTCTTTTCACAATATTTGAATTTTCAAGCGTAAAATAGCTTGCATTCAGTTCCATATTCAGATAAGGAGTAAGGAAATATTTAAATCCTATTTTTCCACCAACATTCATCTTAGGACCTACATAGTCATCTTTAACTTTCTGTCCCTCAACATTGGCAAATATGGATACTTTTTGTCTGTAATCCTGCGGATATCTGCCCCCAACAACTCTGTCATTATTTTGCTCCTGTTCTCTGTTATATTCGTTGATTAAACTTTGATATCCTCCATTTTCATCTATTGCTTTCCCCCATATTTTATCTCTGATTCCTTCAACAATCAGGGCTTTTACAGCTTTTTCTATGGCTTCTGTTACGGCGAGCTGAACAGGTTCGTTTTGAGTAAGACCTACCTCAGCTTCCAGTAGTCTTTCAGTATCAATATATCTGAAAAAGCTTCCGTTAACACTGGTTGAAAGAATGGTTTTAGAAGTATAAACCGTTTTAAGAATTTCTCCGTTGAGTGTAGAGACAGCACGGAGATAGATGGTAATTCTGTCCTGGCGGTACTGTGTGGAAGCTCCGATTCCGAAATACCTTGCTCCGAGTCCTCCGGTCAGAATATTGCTGTCGTATGAGATAACGCCGCCTTCAAGAAGAATTCCGGCGTATAAAAGAGGAGGAAGTGATTGATTGTTTTTGTCTGCATCCTTGATATATTCCTGTCTGGTGGAACGGATGATCTGTCTTTCATTGAGAAGATTGGCTATATTTTCCCTTTCGATAGGGACAAACCAGCGGCTGTCTTCTAATGCTTTGATAAGAATAGTAGTGGTTCCCTGAGGGACTGCCGTACTCCAGTTGTTTCCATTTTCGGAAGGTTTATACTGGCCGGTCTGATCTCTGAATTTGTAGACCCCTATTACAATCTTCTCTTTGGGAAGTGGAAGATTTTTTAATTCTGCTGTGGAAGATGTAACCTCTCCCATTGTTGGTTTTTCGGGATCCGAAGGTAAACCAAATATTGAACT
>CBFQYI010000565.1:0-2939 GCA_965720825.1 uncultured Chryseobacterium sp.
TTCTTATTCCAGAATCCTACAGAAAATACAAGCTTCTGGAGATCATCACAGATTCCGCATATTCCTTCTTCACCCCAACGGTAAGTTTTGGCTTCAGCAGTATCATGATTGGTATAATTCCATGCATCTCCGTTTTCACTGTAGTCCTCACGAACAAGTCCCCATTCACGGTTACTGACATAAGGGCCCCATTTTTTCCATGAAACATCTGAAATTCTCTGTTTTTCTGACATAAGCGATAATTATGAGTAATATTTAATTTCGTCTCAAGCTCTAAGAACAGCCTCAAAACTTTAAACCTTAAACTTTGAACTTTGAACCTTGAACCTTGAACTCCCCTATCCTCCCGTAGAAAAACTCTCAAACGTAGTCATTCCACCATCCACGAAGATGCTGGTTCCTGTGATATAATCGGCAAGGTCACTTGCAAGAAATGCAGCTAAGTTGCCGATATCCTGAGGCTGACCGATCCGGTTATAAGGAATAAGATTGAGAAGAGAATTAAGGGCTTCCGGAGTATCCCAGGCATTTTTATTAATCGGTGTCTGGATTGCTCCCGGACAAATAGAATTGACACGGATTTTATCTGCACCATATTCCTGAGCCAATGTCTGCATCAGCATTCTGATTGCTCCTTTACTGGAAGCATAATTAGCATGCCCTGCCCACGGAATAATCTCATGTACTGAACTGATATGAATGATTTTCCCACAGGCAACAGACCGTGAAGGATCTATTCCCCTTCTTAGAAATTCTTTAATAGCTTCTCTGGCACAAAGAAATTGCCCTGTCAGATTAACTCCGATGACAGCATTCCATTGATCTATAGTCATTTCGGTGAACTTCGCATCCTTTTGAATGCCTGCATTATTGATCAGAATATCTACCGTTTGGAATTCAGAAACAACCTCCTGAAACATTCTAACCACCTGATCTTCTTTGGAAACATCACACTGGTAGGTTATTCCTTTACCTCCGGCATCCGTTATTTCTTTTAAAACAGCTTTAGCTTCTTCTGCAGATCTTTCTGAAGAATGATTAACAATGACTGTTGCTCCTGCTGCTGCCAATGATTTTGCAATTCCTGAACCGATTCCACTGGAAGCTCCTGTAACTACAGCCACCTGATTCTGAAGTGATATTTCCATTTTTTGTAATTTGATGTTACTCAAAGTTATGGAAAGATATCAGCAGATAAAAAATTATGATTTTAAAATTTTATTAAAGTTTTTTGTACATCAGGTATTGAGGCCCGCTTCTTCCGATTCTGGTTTTACCATCATAAATATATCCTGCCTGAAGATAAATATGGTAAGCAGATTCATTTTTCTGGTTGACAGCCAGCACAATCTCATCGCAGGTTTTGAAATGATTTTGGACAAAAGTACCTACTTCCTGCATAGCAGATTTTCCAATTCCTTTCCCCTGCAGCTGAGGATTCACAGACAGCGAACGCACTAAAACTGAATTCTCATTATCTGTGAGATCTAATTTATCTTTTCCAAAATCAAGGACAAAGAAACCTACAGGCAGATCATTTTGAAATATCGTCACCGGAAATGCGTCATCATCATCCCGTTCGCTGATGCTTTGTAAGGCCTGCTGAGCAGTTGCTGTAAACCTCATCTGATTTTCATCCAAAGCATAACTGACTCCGGAAAGGTCTTCTGGTTTAAAGAATTCTAAATGTATCATAGTATTAGTGATGGTAGATATCTTCATACATTACCCCTGCACGGATTTCCACAGGAAGTTTATTTTCTTCAGGAACAATGGGACAATTATAATCGTAAGCGTTGTAAGCACAGAAAGGATGATAGGATTGATTAAAATCAAGTACAATGGTATTTCCTTTCGGAATCTTCAGATCCATGTATTTGCCTCCTCCATAGGTTTCTTTTTCATTGGTGGCATCACGGAACGGAAGGAAGAGATAGTCTTTGTATTTTTCCTGTTTGATCAAATCCAGACTTTGGTATAACGTTACAGTATAAGTTTTTCCATTCAGTGTGAAGGTAGCTTTTCCGTATTCCTGATAAGACTTTGTTTTTCCTGAAGACGTAGGAAGCTCAAAGGGTTTTGTATCTTCTGATTTCACAAATTGTGCAGTAACTCTGTATTTAGCATCGAATGGAAAAAAAGGATGCCCTTTAAAATTTTTAAAATTATCACCTCGTAGCGGAGTCTCTTTTGGGTTAAGATATTCCGCATTCAGTTCTTTCTGGAATTTCTGTACCTCTTTCTCTTCCTTTGACATCTTTTTTTGAGAAAAAACCCATAGTGGAAGCAGTAGAAAGAGTATTATATATTTTTTCATGAATTTAAAATTATAAGTAAAACTATGAATTTCCGAAACAATAAAAGTTAAAATTATAATAAAAAAATATAATCTGTAATAAATAAAACAAGTACCTGCACCTCTAGCATACTTTTTGAAAAACCAAGCTCATGGACAGAAAAAGCTTCATTAAGACCAGTGCTTTGGCAATATCAGGATTTTATTTTCTTCAATCTGAGTTATTTCATGCTGCGGAAAGAAGAAACAATCAAATAAAGGAATATTATGATGTTCCGATTGTTATCATTGGCAGTGGATATGGAGGCGCTGTATCTGCCCTTCGTCTGTGTGAAGCCGGAAAAAAAGTGGTACTGCTGGAGATGGGTCTTAACTGGGAAAAAGCAGGAATTCCATTTTCCAATCTATTAAAACCAGGGAAAAGTTCTGCATGGCTGAAAAACAAAAGCATTGCTCCATTTATGAATATTTTTTCGTTAACTCCTTTCACCGGAACATTGGATCGTCTGGATTTTGATCATATTAAAATCTGGGTAGGAAGAGGGGTTGGCGGAGGTTCTCTGGTTAATGGCGGAATGGCTGTCACTCCAAAGGAAAGCTATTTCAAAGAGGTTTTCCCTGATCTTGATGCTGAAAAGTTCTA
>CBFQYI010000566.1:0-2935 GCA_965720825.1 uncultured Chryseobacterium sp.
GACCAGGTCTGTGTATAAAAAAAGCTAAAGCTAAAAAGCAGCAGAAATGCGGATATTGATTTAATATGTTTCATCTTCCAGTGTTACTCTTATTACTTTGTCTAGTGCCTGCTGAATAAGGCGCAGCCTTTCTCCTTCAGGAATATAGTTCGCAGCATCCAGATAATTGGTGATATTTTCTTTCTCCGAATCAAATTTTGTTTTAAATCTTCTTCTTACCAAAAGATTTGAAATTTTACCACTTGAAAGCGGGGAAACAGCCACTATCGGATATTTATACTTTATATAATCATAGCTTGTTTGGGATACAAAGTTCAGTATATTGCTTTTTTTTGAAGTTAATCCCGATGAGATACGGGTAAGCTCCTGATTAGGTTCTATATAAATATCTTTTGTTCTTTTCATAAGACCTGTTTTTAATAGGGCATACCCATTCAGCTTTCTATGCGCTGAAGCCATATCCTTATAATATCCCTTTGACAGAAGATCATTAGCTGACCAGGATAGAGTGACATTAATCGTAAAAAGCTGGGCTTTGGGAAGTATGGATAGTAATAATGTTCCTACGCAAAATATCTTAACACCAAATGATTTGATATATAATTTATTCATGACTTTAAAAATTTTAGATTAACTATTTAGCAGACTGCTGCACTAATTTCCTCTTGAGGGTACTTCCTTTGATATTATCTTCTACCCTATCAAGCTTTCGGTTAATTGCAGACAGTGAGGCTCTCAGATCTTCATACAGATTAAATTTTTCTCCCATAATGGCAGCTTTTTCACCATTTAAGAAATTGGCAGACATATTCTCAATCTGTCTGTCTGCTAAAAGTAAATACACCCTGTTCTCCTTCTTTTTTGAATAATACAGGAAGGAAAGCTGTTCATTATCATACCTAAGTTGACGGGATCTGTCTTTGACATTGTTGATGATACTATTTACTGTAAATAGCCAGGCAACAGATCCAGGATAATAAATAAGCCTTTTTCTATACTCTTTTAAAAAATCCTGAGTCCTTTTCTCGGTTGTTTCTTCTCTTCCCTTCAAAGCATATTTTTCAAAAATAATTGCAGCTGATCCAAGATTGGACGGAACATCCGAAATCGGACCAATAGGATTATTGGCAAAAGGTTGAGAGTAAGCTTTTATTGAAGCCAATAGTAACAGAACTATCAGAAACCTAAACATAATAGAATAAATTTATAGTTGACTAGAAAACTAAAATACAATTTCAAGGTTCTTGATCAGTTTGATAAGTTCCGGACTGCTCTGTATGAGAAATGCCAAAGCAGGCAAAGCCATGACCCCAAAAACTTCCTTATCATTTTTAGAATATACCCTTACGAGCTGGTCACGGATCCTATAAATTTCCTGTCTTTCAGACGCCTTTATTTTGGAGGCATCAACATTCTGGAGGGAAAGAAGTACTAATTTATCTAATGCTAAAGATTGTAAATAATCATTCTTAACATTGGTTATATAGGGAAGCTTTTTAAACTTATTCAATATGACCGGCCCTGCACCTAAAGCTCCGGTCTTTATAGATTTAGTAATAAAGCCATTTTGCTTATCAAATTGAGCTGACTTTTTATAATTCCTTTCTAAAAATTCTTCATCATTCTTAATCATTTCTTCCAGGTAATTATTTTGAAGTTTTAGCTGTATAGCTCTTGCAGTAGTATGTCCTAAAATTTCCAAAAGTTTTTGTCTTGTATCTGAATCTGTATTATTCAAATGAATTGCA
Source organism: uncultured Chryseobacterium sp. (assembly GCA_965720825.1). Lineage (GTDB taxonomy): Bacteria > Bacteroidota > Bacteroidia > Flavobacteriales > Weeksellaceae > Chryseobacterium. The sequence continues at coordinate 1,749 of CBFQYI010000566.1, forward strand.
ACATGTACAAACTGAGCTGAAAATAGCTGAAATGTAAAAAAACATAAGATGGTTAATGTTCTCATAATACTGTATTATTAAAACTTATTATAGATGTAAATATTGAAGTTACTTAGGTATGAGGCCTAATTTGTAGAATAGATTACTTTGTTCTGCCTCATATTTCATTTCTTCCAGTTCCTGAATCAGAAAATTTAACGTACTCATAAATCCTGCATCCAGCTTTTCTCTGTTCCCTCGGTTAATATTTATCCCTACCCCTGCTATAAATGCCTCTTCCAATACGCTATTCGCAGCTTTAATATATGCCAGTTTCTTTCTGCACTTACTTTTTTTAATGGGATTAAAATAAGGGTTGCAGACGTTGGAGTACCTGGCAAAGTTGATAAGGTTCTTTTTAGAAACGGTAGTCCTCGCTGCATTTTCAACTTCATTGATCGCTGCAATCTGCCCCAGCTCATCCATGCTTTTTTTGGTAGCTTTTTCATAATCATTAGTGGCATTGTTCTCAAAAATTCTTTCCACTAAGCCTATGGGATCAATGTAGGGTAACTGTCCCTTATACTGCAGTGAAAAAAACAGCAATAGGAAAATCAGGTATTTCATAACAGAATACGTTAAATATCTTTATATATATTCGGGAAACAAAAGTTTCTTTCTCGGAATGCGGATATTGACACTTCTCCCTCCGGCATATTCACCTACCTCAAGACTCAATATCTCATCTTCGTTTAATGTGAATTTGTCAAAGATGAAGGTAATAACCCTTGTTTCACCCAGTCTAATATTTCGCTGCTCTCCACAGGTTTTTACGGGGGTCAGTATTCTTTCCTGATAGACATAATCTTTTTTTGCAGCATTATTATTTTTAAGTTTTGATCTGAAAAGAATCTGGTCTATATCCAGAGTGATTTTAGACGTATTATAGATTTCTACGCGCAAGACAATTTTATTCTGAAAGTTCCTGTAATAGATTCCGTTTAAGGTCAGGTTCAATCCATCATTATTATCTTTAATCTTTACCGTAGAAGGGGCACTTTCAGATAGCATACACAATTCCTGAAGATCCTGTGCTGTCCTTTCTTCCTTTTCAATTTTATAAATATTCTCCTTTGCAAAATAATCTATGGTAGTAATGGTTTCAATTGCCTTATAGGTTGTGATATCCGGACTTCTGTTATAGTCCA
>CBFQYI010000567.1:0-2916 GCA_965720825.1 uncultured Chryseobacterium sp.
TTTAGCATCTGCTCCTGATAACTCCCTTTTTCAATAAGGTAAAGATAGAAAGTTGTTTCTCTATAGATTTGCCAAGTTTTGCTTCAAAACTGTCAGCTCTATTTCTTTTCCTTTCAGTTATCAATTTTAGCATCTGCTCCTGATAACTCCCTTTTTCAATAAGGTAAAGATAGAAAGTTGCTTCTCTATAGATTTGCCAAGTTTTGCTTCAAAACTGTCAATGATTACTATCTGTTATATTCTTTCCGAATTGGCTTCTACAAAGTACATCTTAAGCTCTCCTTTTCCTTTTGCCTGGATATTTCCGCGGTATTCAAAAACGAAGCAGTCTTCATTTTTAATAAGATGATATAGCGATTCGCTTATATTTACTTTTCCTACCATCCCATTACTTTCTATTCTGCTTGCTGTATTTACTGTATCTCCCCACACATCGTACTGAAACTTTTTCACTCCAACAATTCCTGCGACAATTGGTCCTGCATGGATTCCTAATCGCATTTCAAAAGCAGGCTTATTTGTTTGTACGTTTTCAGTTTTTCTTTCCGCCATAAACCCCTGCATTTCAAGTCCGGCTAAAACAATATTCTTCAATGAATTCTGATCAGGTTTCGGAATTCCTCCCGCAGCCATATAGGAATCCCCAATAGTTTTTATTTTTTCAATCTGATATTTTTCAGAGATAAGATCAAAGGCCCTAAAACACACATTAATTTCTTCTACCAAACTCTGAGGAGACATTCTTTCTGCAGTTTGTGTAAAGGATTTAAAATCTGTAAACAGAATGGATACCAAATTAAAATCTCTCGCATTTACACTTCCTTTCTGTTTTAGCTCTTCAGCAATCTCTTCAGGAAGAATATTCAGCAAAAGCTCTTCTGAGCGATCTTTCTCTACTCTCAGAGCTTCTCTGGATTTTCTTACAAAATTGAGCCTGTTCCATAAACCACCGGCTACAACAAGGATAAAGCATAAAGAAACAATGACAATATTCCTTTGTTTTTCTTGTTCTTGTACCTCTTCCTTATGTTTGATCTGAATGGTATGTTCCCTCTTTACATAGGCAATACTATCCGTTAACTGCTGTTTCTGAAACTCCATATTCATCATCCTGTTGGATGTTTCTTTAGAGTTTAAGCTATCTTCAAAAATGTTTGATTTTTCATAATAGCTAAGAGCTCTCTTATCATCATTCAGTTTTTTATAAGATTGATACAGACAGTCGCAGGCATCTTTTTTTAAGCTGAGAGATCCGATTTTTTGAGCAATAGCAAATCCCTTATTACAAAGTTTTACGGCTTCATTATTTTTTCCTTGTTCTATATAAATATTACCGATAGCAATTTGAGAATCTCCTATATATTGCTGGCTGTTCATTTCTTTTGCCAGTTGTAATGTATTATTGAAATATGCCAGAGCGTTAGAATAGTCCAGCTTTTTATAAAATAACGTTCCAAGATTATTGAGTACTTCTATTTTGATCTGTTTATCATTTTGCTCGTTCGCAATGCTAAGGGCTTTATTTAGATTTTTATAAGCAAGATCAAAATCTTTCATCCTTACCTGAATAGATCCGGTTGAATTTAAGTTCTGAGCAATAGCCTTTACATCATTCACTTTTTTGTACACATCATATGCCCTTTTATAATATTTCAAAGCGCTGGTATAATCTTCAAGCTTAGAATAAATACCACCTATATTTTGTGTGGTTATTGCTATTGTCTTCGGATCTTTAATTTCCTTCTGTATCTCCAATACTTTCTGATAGCAGCTAAGGGCCTGAGGCAGTTTACCTAAGTAATAATAAGTTCCGCCCATGTTATTGGTAACTGAAGATATTCCTAATTTATATCCGGATTTCTTATATTCAGAGATACTTTTTTCAAAATATGAAAGAGACTGAACATAATTTCCCTGTAGAGAGTAGGAAATGGCCAAATAACTATAACAATCTCCCGCTTTTTTAAAATCTTTATTTTCGTAGTAACTCTCCAGACTTTTATTAAAATATATGACAGATTCCGCAAAATTCCCTGATTCCTGTTTCTTTATACCAATATTCAAAAGACTGTCTGCCTTGTTTTTAGTAATTGTAGATTGATTCTCTTTTTTTATATGGGTCTGAGAAAACGCTCTCGGGTGATTTCCGATAAATAAAAAACAAAAAAACAATATGTATTTATAATTTATCATAACGAAAGGGTTTATAGCATGGGTATAAAGTAAGTATAGGGTATATCAAATGAATCTCAGACAACGTTTAGCTCATTAAAAAAATCGTATATAATTCTTGAAAAACAGGAATTATACACGATTTATAGAACTTTTACAATCTACCCTCCGCCAAAAATACTGCCATCAGAATTGACTGGTTTAATGTAGATAGGTGGGTCTCCTTCATTAGCGCCACCAGAAATGATATCCAGCTGTTCCTCGTCTAATTCCATATCGTCCATATTCGGTTCTGCCGGAATATTTACAAAAATGGTAGATGAGTCTGTTTGATCTACAAACGCAAGATTCTTTCCTGCGGGCAAACTAATAGGACTTCCCAAAAAATTCTCCATAGTAGCTACCGGATTCTGGATTAAACTGTTTTTAAATACAGGATCTTTCCATGCTTTTTTTACAACAGACTGTAAAATTTCCTCGTCTTTGATTAAATTCATAATTTCTTTTTTTATTGTTAAACGGTATCTGTTCTAATATGGCATGGTAAATTTATTTTGTTTTCGACTGACAGAACTGACAAAAAAGCCGACAAAAAAAAAGAAGAAAATGAGGAAATATTTTTTCTGAAAATGTTGAAATAGAAATTCAACGGAAATAAAAAAGCCCTCCGTAATAATTTACAGAGGGCTTTGTACCCCAGACGGGACTTGAACCCGTACGTCCTTGCGGACACAGGATTTTAAG
>CBFQYI010000568.1:0-2910 GCA_965720825.1 uncultured Chryseobacterium sp.
CAACGTTTCCTTCTTCGTTATAAGCGGGAATTACAATTGAAATTTTCTTCATATGTATTAATTCAAGCTGTAATTTTTCTCAAAATCTTTAGTCAGAAGTTCATAAGTCACTCTCAACCAGATCACAATACAAGGTACGGCTTTTAATGAATATTTGATGATATAATTCTCTTTTACAAATTTCGGGAACAGATCCGAAGTTGAGAAACATGTAAAAATAATGACGAAAACCAACAATCCAATAATCAATGGTGTTCTTTCTTTCTGAAGAAAAAACCAGATCAGTACTCCTACCACCGCAATAATATATGTTGGAGATTCTGAACTTGAACTGAACAATACTAAAAACAGTAATGTAGAAGCCAGAATCATCAATTGGAAAGCATAATGTTTGTATTGTTTAATTCTGATGTAAGGTAAAGCAAAAAGAGGCAATCCACCTGCTAAAAACACAAGGTTAGAAATGGATGCATCTCCTAAAACCCTTCTTACAAACCCCATCAATGAAATGTCCTGCATATTTCCTAATACCTGATTTTCGCTATTCTTTTCTACAATAGACTGGAACCAGTCCGAGTAACACTGAATAACAAACTGCGGACTTGAATAGACCATCGGAAGCACGAAAAACAATAGGGCAATGCCAATTCCTGAAAGAATAAATTTAGTTTTGTTTTTAATAAAGAAAAACTGCGTCAAACCTACAATTCCGTAGATTTTCACAAATATTCCTATTAAAATTGCGGTTACAGATTTCACTTCTTTTCTTTCATAAATATATACTGCAGACAACAATAAAAGCCCTGTCAGCGCTACATTGAACTGCAAGCTTAAAGCTGCTGTGATGTATTCCTGAAGGCAAAGCAATCCGAAAATGGCTTTCTTACTGTCTGAAAATGGCAGTTTATAAATTCCGTAGATAAAGATGAAAGTATTGGCAATATTCCAGAGTGAGATTCCCAACCAATCCGGCATCATGGCAAACGGCGCAATCAATGCACTGAAAAATACACCATAATGGTTCAGATCAAAATAAAGATCGGGATAATGGATAAATAAGTTTTTCTGATGAATAGTATTAAAGAATACATTTTTAAAAATCAGATAGTTATTGATCGCATAATCTCCTCTCAGGTATTTGGAAATTGCTGTAACAACGGATATAATAAGATAAACCCCAAATATATATTTAGGGTTTAATAGTATTTTAAGAAATTTTTCTTTCAAGATTGTGGTATTAGATTAAAATATTAATCTTAAACGGCTACATTATTATCTCTCAATGCATCATTCAGAGATGTTTTCTTGTCTGTCGATTCTTTTCTCTGACCAATGATCAGTGCACATGGAACCTGATATTCTCCAGCAGGATACTGTTTTGTATAGCTTCCAGGGATTACTACTGAACGTGCAGGAACTCTTCCTTTGATTTCAATTGGTGTATCTCCTGTAACATCGATAATTTTGGTAGAAGCGGTCAATACTACGTTGGCACCCAATACAGCTTCTTTTTCTACGTGAACTCCTTCTACAACGATACATCTTGACCCGATAAAGCAGTCATCTTCAATAATTACCGGAGCAGCTTGTAAAGGCTCCAATACACCACCGATACCAACACCACCACTCAAGTGAACGTTTTTACCGATCTGTGCACAGCTTCCTACTGTTGCCCAGGTATCTACCATTGTTCCGGAATCTACATAAGCACCAATATTTACGTAAGACGGCATCATAATTACTCCAGGAGCAATGTAAGCACCTTCTCTCGCTACTGCATGTGGTACAACTCTCACCCCTTTTTCAGCATACCCTCTCTTCAAAGGCATTTTATCATGAAATTCAAACGGGCCTACTTCAATCGTTTCCATTTTCTGGATCGGAAAATACATTACTACAGCTTTCTTTACCCATTCATTTACCTGCCATCCGTTTTCTGTAGGTTCTGCAGTACGAAGTTCCCCTTTATCAACTAAAGAAATAACTTCTCTGATGGCCTTCTGGCTGTCTTCATTCTGCAATAATTCTCTGTTGTCCCAGATATTTTCAATAGTTTGTTGTAACGACATGTTTCTTATTTAAATTAGTTTGAAAAATTATACTGCCCAAAGATACAAAAAAGTTCAGCAAAACTGTTTTTAACATTATGTTTTAATAAAAGCACAGCATACGCTTCACCCTCTTTTTGTAGGCCAAGTAGATTTGTCCATGCTCTTTCAGCAGATACTCTTCTTCCAGCCTGATCTGGATCTGCATCAAAACAATTCCTATCAGAAAAAAAGCAAACGCAATAACAGTAGGAAAAACAAGAAAAAATCCGGCAAGGCTTATGGTCATTCCAAAAAATATGGGATTTCTTGAAAATCTGAATAATCCATGAGTAACCAGTTGGGTTTTTGCTGAGCTATCAATTCCAATACGCCATGAATTTTTCATTTGCAGTTGCGCCATAATAACCCAAATCAAAGCGAATAACATTAAAATAAGTCCGGTGTATTGAAAAAGATCATATTCCAGAATATTGATTTTAAAAGCAGAGAAAATGTCTTTCGGAAAAAATAAGAGAAGTATTGTATAGATAAACAAAGTAAATAAAATCAGCTTAAAATACAACCCTACAAGTCCGTAGGCAGAATCATCTTTGGGAAGAACATTAGGATTTTTTCCAATTTGTTTAGCCACTTTGTAGCTAATACCTACAAATGAGACCAAAAAGAAAATGATGAAGTAAAAAGGAATAAAAAATCTGATGAAATCTGTCATATAATTATAGTTTTGGACAAATTTGCAAAGTTTTGTGATGCAATGCTATTGCAATGATTACTTTGAGAAATATTACAATCGGAAACATAAAAATTCCCCTCCTCCGGAGGGGTGGCGAAAATTCAAAGAATTTTTGACGGGGTGGTT
>CBFQYI010000569.1:0-2905 GCA_965720825.1 uncultured Chryseobacterium sp.
TGTTCAGAAAAAAACACAGAGTAAAATGTTGCTTTGCATTTTATCTGAGGCATTCCAATCGTTCAAAATAAATTTTGATTTATCTGATTGTGACAAGGTGCTTAGAGTTGAAAGAGACAATATGGAAGCATCAAGCATAATGGTACTGGTAAAGGAACATGGGTTTCAATGTGACTTATTAGAATAATAAGAATTAAATATTGGGGAAGCTGAAAACCAAATAGAGTAAGCATAAAATTAATAATCAAAAAAATTTGTTATTTCACTTGTTAAATATTTTACCATTTTTTATTAAAATTTTTTCCCGAAAATCAAAAAACGCCCGGGATAGCCAGACATAAGCTGCAAAGGAGTACATATATTATAATAACTTTAATTTTGATCGCAGGTTTATTTCTCCTGATTACACCGAGTATAACCATCATAATAATTGCGATTAAAGGCATTAAGATATACCTTAAAAAAATACCTTTTACTGAAGAAATTTCCATTTGTTTCTTTTCGAATTTATACTTTGTTGGTAGCTGTAAATATAATAAAATAATTTAGAGGAATGTAGAGTATCCAAGGCGGCTGGCATTTCTTTCATCGTCTTCAAGACTGAATGAATATTCCTCTTTTTCTGTGACAAAATTCTCTTCCACATCCACTGTTACAGGAAGAAAATAGTCATACAGTGACTGAAGCACATTTCTGAACGGACTTCCCGGAATATACTTCTTCATATCCCCGTAAGGAATAGGACCAATGTTCACCACCCAGTTTCGCTGCCCGTCCATATGAGGTCCGCTTGGAATATAGGTGACGCCTAATCTTGAATTCCCCAATAACATGGAGTCATCGTTTTTCTCAATTCCGTCAATAATATTAGGGGAAAAAGTTACCTGTACCGGTACCTGCAGAAAAGCAGTCATACACCTTTCAAACCATCTTTTGTCTCCTCTGATCTGATGGAAAAATGGTAAAATATGCATGAAAATATAGGCACTCTGCTTGTCCAGCATTTTGATCATAGGCCAAAGCTCACTTACTGTGTCCAATAAAGAATCTGTACTGCTGGTGATATCAAACTCTGATTCTTTAAGCAAAGCACTGATTTCCGTAAAAAATACTTCCAACTCAAAAGGTCGGAAAAACTTACGGGCATCATCTTCTACCCTTTTCTGCTTCCGGATTTCCCTTACTACCGTATCTACATTCTTTCTGGAAGCTCCCAGAGACGGCGGATGAAATAAACCTTCCGGAAGGTAGTCATAAATACCTTCTCTGTAACTCTCTATGGTAAAGACTTCCTCATCAAATCCTAAATAACTGCTTGAAATACTTTTAATATCCTTCAGGTAAGCACGGTCGTTCACCCCTACACGTTCAATGAATATATTGCTTACCGCACGATGGTATTTCAAGAGGTTTACAGCCACAGCTTCAGCCTTAAAGTCTGTCTGCAGCTTATTGTAATGCATATCTACAATATTATTCTCATACATAGTGTTTCCTCTGATTATGACTTGTAAAGATAATATATCTCATAAGTTTGAAAAAATATTTTTACAACAATTTTATTTTAAAAGTAGTAATTTATTGACATTAATAGGAATAATTTTCTACAAATTCCGTGAAAATACGGTAAATAGACTATTTATTTGCTTTTTAGAATTTAAAATTAACTATTCAAAACCAATTGTTTAGAGTTTGAAATTCAAGGTTCAAAGTTTTGGGTTTAAAGTTGTGATTAAGATTTTATTTTAGGTATTATATAGTATGTGAAGAGTTTTATGTCTTTATCATCCTTGCTTTCTATTCTTTTCAAACCTAAGATTATTCTGTATTTATTTAAATTAAATTTTATTAACATCATCTTCTGGAATAAATTCAGGATTATGTATGCTCATTCCGAAAGTGGGCCGTATCTTTGCAGACTGAAAATTGTTATTTAAAATGAAAAGTATTTATTCTAAAATTCTGGTTTTAGCATTCGTGGCCTCTTCACTTTATTCGTATGCGTGGGGATTAACTGGGCACAGAGTGATTGCAGATATTGCACAAAACCACCTTTCCCGTAAAGCAAGAAGAGAGATTAAAAAGATCATGGGAAAAGAGCGTCTGGCTTACTGGGCGAACTGGCCGGATTTTATCAAATCTGATACTACAGGTGCATGGAAGCAGGCTTCATCATGGCATTATGTAAACATTGATCCGATGACTGATTTTAAAGCTTTTGAACAAAACCTGAAAGCACAGGCAGGACCAAGCCTTTATACTCAGGTAAACACATTGTCAAGCCAGATCAAAGACAAAAACACTTCTGAAAAAGACAGAAAAATTGCTTTAATCTTCCTTATCCACATTATGGGAGATCTTGCACAGCCACTTCACGTAGGAAGAGCTGAAGATTTAGGTGGAAACAAAATCAATGTTACCTATTTCGGAGAAAAAACCAATTTACACTCTGTTTGGGATGGAAAATTAGTAGACTCTCAAAAATACAGCTACACTGAGTATTCTAAACTTTTAGATATCAAATCTAAAGAGGAAGTAGCACAGATCCAATCCGGAACTCTGGAAGACTGGTTGTATGATTCTCATAAAATCGCCAACAAGATCTATGCACAGACTCCAAACGATTCTAAGCTATCTTACGACTATCAGTACAAGTTCAATGAAACGATGGAAAGACAGCTTCTATACGGAGGACTAAGACTGGCAAAAGTATTGAATGAGCTTTTCTAAGCAGAATTTCGAGTTGCGGGTTACTGGTTGTTTAATCCAATACCATTTAAAATATAACTCTTAGAGATAAAAACGGGACTTCGGTTTCGTTTTTTTTGTTCAAAGCTCAAAGTTTAAGGTTTAAGGTTTAAGGTTTAAGGTTTAAGGTTTAAGGTTTAAGGTTTAAGGTTTAAGG
>CBFQYI010000570.1:0-2900 GCA_965720825.1 uncultured Chryseobacterium sp.
CTCAGGGTAATAATCAATCAGCTGAATCAAAGTATTAACCAATCTTCTCATTTCGCCCACATCTTTATCATCGCTGCCTCTCGCTTTCCCGATCTGATCCAGCTCATCAAGAAAAAGTACCGATCTTTCTCTGGCGGCTTTATCAAAAATCATTTTAATGTTCTGGGATGTTTCTCCGATACGGGATGAAACAATATTACTAAGATTTAAAATAATAATATTTTTTCCAAGGGCATTGGCAATTGCTTTTGCCGTCATAGTCTTTCCACATCCGGAGCTTCCTTCAAGTAAAATTTTATGGTTAACCGGTAAGCCATACTCCTGGAGTTCTTTAACGTATGTGTGCTCTTTAATAAGCTGCACAAGCTGTTCCCTATTGTTAGCATTGAGAAATACCTCCTTAAGGTTTACCTGTTCTTTATCTTGAATAATGAGGTTGTACAGATTCATGATGACGATTAAAAAAGGATTATTGAATAAACAAAGATAAAGCTTTATTGAATGTCAAAAAGAATCCTGAATCATAATAAATGTCTGGTCCAACGTAAAATGAATGATAAGTTATAAATGATAAATTATGAATTATGAGTGATGAATAATGGGTGTACATCTGTAAGACAAAAAATATTCCCTAGCATCTGTGAAAATCCGTAAAATCTGTGGGAAATAAACCTTTTACGTTTTTACAGAAGGCTCCCAATAAAAATAAGAAAAGCCAGACTTGCGGCCGGCTTTTCTCACTTGGATATTAAAATTTGTTATGAAACTAAGATCTTTCTGCTTATGTTTTTGGGCCCTTTTACCCGATGGTAAAAGAGCAATCCGATTTCTCAGACTAAAAACATAAAACAATATAATTAGTATAGATATTCTATAGGCTTGTTTTATTTTAAGATTAGTTTCTTTCTCTTCTTACTGTCATGAAATATGAAGTGATTACTACTAAACCTGTTACGATACCGATATAAGTTACCATTTTGTATTATTTTTAATTATTTGACTTTTTTTTATCAATCTTTCAATTGCAATATTACTACTTTCAAATCATGTGCCAAAGTAAAACACTATGATGTATATCAGTGTATTACGATGGTTTGTGTTCATGTATTGGTGAATTTTTGTTTACATTAAATTAATGTATTATTTGAAATTTATTAATACTTTTATTATTCTATCTGTAAAATTATGTGAATGTGTTAATCGTTTATTGACTTCTATATTGGAGTTGATAAAACAAATAATAAATAATGCGTAGCATAATATTGTTTTGAAGTATATCTTTTAGGCATTTATTTTTCACTTCAAATCGGCTTTTATGTTAATAAAATTTATTTTTAGCGCTGATTTTTATGCTGGAATTTTTGTCAGTTGTCACATTTCATGTCATAGAGAAATATTATTTTATGCCAAAAATGAAAATAAAATTGTCTGCTGACAGATTTCTTTCAGATCAATAAAACCCACACAATGAGAATGAATGGGTTTGAAAATAAGATGCTTAATGGTATTTGAGCTCTTGTGAAAATTATGGCAGCTTCGAAAGAATTTACCTTTTATGGATAAGATAAACATCTCTTGCCTTGGGAATAGAGAGGAGTGAGAGAATTCTCTTTTTGAATTCCCCGGAGGCTTTTACTATTTTTGCAGAAAGAATGAATTTATGGGACGCAGTTATATTTTTCTTGCACTGGCAATTGTATTTGAGATTATCGCCACCACTTTCCTGAAAAAATCTGAGGAATTTTCTAAACTATGGCCATCGGTAGTAACGGTTATAGGATATGCCTGTGCTTTTTATTTTCTGAGTCTTACCCTTCGTCATATTCCGGTAGGAATTACCTACGCCATCTGGTCCGGAGTAGGTATTGTCTTTATAACGATGATCGGGGTGATAGCATTCAAACAGGTTCCTGACCTGCCTGCCATTATTGGGATTGCCCTGATTGTAATTGGAGTGATTATTATTAATGTGTTCTCAAAAATGGGGACTCATTAAAAAATAATCTCCTGTTGCTTTTCCATCTGTTTCCAGTGCTGGGATCTTGTTTTGTATAAAAAGAACTTTCCCAGTTTATATTTGAACTTTAAATATCCTCGGAACTCAATACCGTTGAATAATGTAAAAGGAATGGTTGGATTTTCCTTTAATGATTCTCTTATTCCTTTACTGAACACAGTAGGTCCGGTAGTAGCATGTATATTATGCGGATAGCGGTGAGTGTCTATATTATCAATCATCAATTCTAATGTTTTCTTTAGAAAAGGATGGTTTTTATTGAAAATAAGTGCCCATTGAACATATAGGTTTTCGTGTCTTTCTACACTGATCACAGCTTCATCATTTTCCTGAATAAGTTTTTCAAAGGGTTTTATAGTGCTGCTGTCTATATCCAGGTATATTCCCCCTTTTTTATATAAAATAGCATACCTGAAGAAATCTGCTTTTGCCGCTCCAATCGTAAGTTTACGATAACTTTTAATATATTCAGGAGGGAATTCTTCGGTGATAAACTTCTCTATATCCTGGTCATCATAGAAAAAATAGCGGTATCCCGGATTTTTCCTTTTCATATTCCAGATGTGATATCTTGTAATCAAAGGAAGTTTTTTAGTTATGAAAGTTTGAAATATTTGTTTAGGTACTGCCATTTTCTATCTTTTAAAGCATCTTCTTATATAAAACCGTAATCATTTTTCATCACCGAAGTGTAGTAGTCATAAGATTTTTCATGAAACAGAGAGATATCTATCTTTGAAATAGCTTATGCTTAGCTGGAGTTTTGATTCTATTTTAGACGAATGGTTAAATAGTGTGGAGAAAAATTTTAATTTTTTTTTAATCTTTCGGGCGAGGAACTTCAAGTATAAGGTTCGATATTATAGAAATTGATTGTCTCTTG
>CBFQYI010000571.1:0-2886 GCA_965720825.1 uncultured Chryseobacterium sp.
AATCTTTCGTTTTATATAGGATTGGTATTTATTATTGCTTCTGTGGTTTTGCAGACTGTAATTTCTATTAAGAAAACAAAATAAAAATCAAAGCTTTTTAAACCAAAACCGGACACTTAAACTAACTTAAGTGTCCGGTTTTATATCATAGTTTTAAATAACTATCCATTCAATCCCAGGCTGTTATACAGCTGCACCTGCCATATTCCCAACACTTCTTTGAGCATCACAAAAGTAAATGCCGCATTATAGCTGTTAGGAAATACAGTAATTTCAGTATCTATAAAATCTGAGGCTTGTGGAACTGGGTTTAATCCAAATGTCTGAAACAAAGCCATAGACCTTTTCATATGAAAACCGGAAGTAACCAGGTATACATCAGAAGGAGCCATCTGTTGTAAGATATTGCTGGAATATTTTGCATTTTGATACGTATTCATGCTTTTATCTTCTTTAATGATATCAGCATCTGATACTCCCATCTTTTTAAAATTTTCACTGAATAATTCTGCTTCACTTTTGTGTCCTCTTCCTTTTCCGGAAATCAGTATTTTACAAGGCAGATTATTGGTCTTGTATTCATGATAAAGCTGATAAGCCGTTACCATTCTGGAATAAGACATGGTATGCAGCTTTTCTGTGTGTTCAAAATCTACAACGCCACCACCCAATACAACAATAACAGGGTTTTGAGGAGGTTTATTTTTAGTCACAACAGTACTCACATAATTTTTCTGCAGATATCCGGAAGTCAGTTTTCCCAGAAAGCCATTTCCTATAAAAATGATCATTAACACGGCAAAAAAGCCAATCCCTATTCTCAGATTTTTGCGTTTGTTTTTTCTTTTGAGCAGAGCAATGATAACTACTGCAAGAAATAGTAAGAAATAAGGTTCTGTAAAAAGCTGAACAACACGGAATAAAAGGTCTAATAAAAATTTCATTTTCGAATACTATTGATTAATGCCGGAAGGCATAGAAACCTCAAAGATAAGGCAATTTCCTGAGTATCATTTTTCACAGCGTTACACGATTAAAAATGGTCAGAATAATTTCGTCTCATTTTTCTTTCTGTTTATCCAATTATTTTATACATTTGCAAACAACACACTTTTTAGTGTGTTAATGGAAAACAAAATACCTACCCCAGTGAAAAAGCAGAATAGTATCGCCGTTTTTATAACCGTACTCCATATATTTTTGGACAGACATTTTTGTAAAGAAAAAAACAAAAACTCTTCCCAAAGTATAAAGAAATGATTTCTCCTTTAAACAGCTGAAATCAAAGAATATTATCTTTTGCGAATCAAACAGATCCCGCAAGTTATCGTATAAACATCTGCCTAATCACCAAAATCTGCAAGCTCCTTTCCTGGCACTTCATTTGGCACGCTCACTTACCATCCTTAGTTTTTAAAACATAGCCAATCAATGCTTTAAAACTTTATCTTTATATCAAAATAAGATCTTTCACTGATTAATTACCGGACTCCATTTATTAAAAAATCTTAAACAGATTTACTCTCAAAATTAATATTGCCTCAATGTATTATGGTTTTTAATAGGATACATTTGTCTTGTAACTTTAATACAATCAATGAAATGTCAACAGTTCTCAAAACATTTGTAGCTTATCTTAAAATACCTGCTCTTTATCCTGAACTGGGCAGAAAAATCATTAAAAATACGGTAAGCAGAAGAAGTCCGTTCAAAGGAAAAGCAAAAACAAATTCCTGGGCTGCCTCCATAGCCGTTTCCCAAAAAGAAGCCGTTTCCAGACTTTTCTCTATGAATACAGATCATTTCAGATCTATCTACGCTGATATCCTGGAAAAAGCCAGCTTAAAAGAAAAAGAATGTCCTATCACAATGGGTGGACCTGGTGCTCTGGAGCTTATTTATTACGCCTGCGAATTTACCAAAGCACAAAACGTTCTGGAAACAGGTGTGGCGTATGGATGGTCTTCTTTGGCCATATTACTTTCCCTTCAAAAAAGAAATGGTACACTCTATAGCTCAGATATGCCTTATCTTGCTCAGGATGGTGATCAGTATGTAGGATATGTTGTTCCTGAAAACCTTAAAAAGTATTGGCAGTTATTCCGTTGTGCAGACAGAGAATCATTACCTAAAATTTTTAAAAAAGTTTCTTCTTTTGATGTATTCCACTATGATTCTGACAAAAGTTACCACGGAAGAATGTGGGCTTACCATCAGATTTATAAAAGATTGAAGCCCGGTGGAGTTTTTATCAGTGATGATATTGGTGACAATTCTGCTTATCAGGACTTTTGTATCAAAAAAAACATTGACACTTCTGTTGTCGAATACAATGGAAAATACATCGGTATTTTTATAAAATAAACAATCTAAAAATCTCCCGCAGATCAAGCAGATATCACAGATTATAACTCTAATAAAGATCTGCGTAATCTCCAAAATCTGCGAGAAACTATCAAAGAAATCATACTGATCCCTCATAATCCACTTCCCTTTCCAGGATAATCTGGTTTCTGCTCACCGTAACCACTATTTTATCTCCCGCCTTAAAACCACATTGCTGTACCCACTTCCCTGCTATTCGTATTTCGGGGAAGTATACTATTTTGCCATACGCTCTTGAAAATGATTTGAGGAAAACCGTAAGGTAGCGATTGTTCAGTTCATTATATTTGCTGCTGTTCATTCTTCTTTTTCTTTTCATAGGTGTTATTTTTCTACAAATGAAGGTATAATAAGAAGGATAAACCATCTGAGGAAAGGATATTTTATTCTGAAAGAGGGATATTTTAGAATAGTATTTATTTTAAAACAGTGCTTTATTTTTTTGATCTAAAGCTTTATATTTGTTATTATGAGTTACACAGATATGCAAAATAAAAAAAT
>CBFQYI010000572.1:0-2882 GCA_965720825.1 uncultured Chryseobacterium sp.
GCTGCCGGCAGCTACGGTGGCTTATCCCGCACAAGGCCATATTAAAGGACGGACATATTATATTAAAAACACAGGCAGTTTCAATGTTACCATAACAGCCAATGGAACTGAGCTGATCGATAATCAGACAGGTCTGCCCGTATCATCCATTGGTTTAGGACAGGGATGGTTTGTCATGTTAATAAGTAACGGAGCTACAGGAGGTGTGGTCACCTGGGAAGCCATAGTTATAAATCCGACTACTTCTATTAATACTATTATCGGTATGTCATCAAGCTCTACTTATAATTTACCTTCTACGGCAAATTTCAATTCTGGTATTCCGCAGGTGCTGCCTTTTGCTGCAGGGGAAGTACAGGTTAATCAAGGCTCAACTGCTTCCTGGGATGCTGCAAACAACCGTTTTGTCATTAATGAAACAGGGATCTATGAACTGGATGCTCTGTCTTATTTCGGGGCTGGAGGTACTACGGGGACCAGTAGTTACATTGGGGTTAATCTGGGTATTACAAAAAATGGAACGGCTGCAGCGAACGTTATTGCCGGTACCCGTGCAAATATAGGACAGACTGTTGCTGGTGCAGGAAATACACCAGTTTCATTCCACTGTCTGGTAAATTTAACAGCAGGTGATATTATTCATTTAACGATGTATAGAGGTGCCTTTGATTCTGCTACAGGAACAGTTCAGTCACAAGCTCCTGCTGGTGTCTCTGAGGCCCGTCATTTCAGTCTGAAAAAATTATAATAGGTGAAAAAATATTTTCTGTAAATAAAAAAACCGCTTCATTTTGAAGCGGTTTCTGTTTTTATTCCTGATGATCATACATCTTATTGTACAAGGCAATAAATTTTTCTTTTACGGCCTTTCTTTTCAGTTTTAAAGTTGGAGTAAGCAATCCGCTTTCAATGCTCCATATTTCAGGAGTAAGTTCAATTTTTTTGATTTTCTCCCAGTTTCCAAGGTGTTCATTGATACCTTCGATTTCTTTTTCAATTCTTTGTTTCAGTTCAGGGCTTTTTGCAATCTCTTCCGGTGTAGCTCCGATATTCAGATTGTTTCTCATGGCCCAGTTTTTAGCAAATTCAAAATCAGGCTGTATCAAAGCACACGGCATTTTTTCACCATCACCTACAACCATGATCTGCTCTATGAATTTTGAAGCTTTTGCTAAGTTTTCAATAGTCTGAGGGGCAATATATTTTCCACCAGAAGTTTTAAACATTTCTTTCTTACGGTCAGTGATCTGTAAAAATCCGTCACTGTCGATATGACCAATGTCTCCGGTTTTAAAGAATCCATCCTCTGTAAAAGCTTCTTTTGTCATTTCTTCATTCTGGAAATATCCTTTAAATACGGACGGTCCTTTTACAGTAATCTCTCCGTCTTCCTGAATTTTAACCTTTAAATTATCCAATGGAATCCCTACGGTTCCCACTCTCATTTTATCAAAGCTGTTGACAGAAATTACAGGTGAAGTTTCTGTTAAGCCATAGCCTTCCAAAATTGGAATACCAGCATTCTGGAACATCAGGTTAAGCCTTGTAGATAGTGCTGCAGATCCTGAAACCAAAGTCACGATTTCACCACCTAAACCTTCTCTCCATTTAGAAAATACAAGCTTGTCGGCAATAATTTCCTGAAGTCCGGACGGCTTTGAAATTGTTTTCTTTTTGGTGATCAGATTCAGTGCCCAGAAGAAGATTTTTGATTTTAAACCTCCGGCTGAAGATCCTGTATTATAGATTTTGTCATATACTTTTTCTACCAGTCTTGGTACTACAGTCATATAATGAGGCTTCACTTCTTTTACGTTTTCACCCATTTTCTCGATGCTTTCAGCAAAATAAAGAGAAAACCCGTTGTACTGATAAAGATAGAACAGCATTCTTTCAAAAATATGACAGATTGGAAGGAAGCTTAACGCTCTTGTTTCCTTATAATCCAGACTTCTTTTCTTTGGAATTCTTGGTATAGCTCCCAATACATTTGAGACAATATTATTATGCGTAAGCATTACTCCTTTCGGTCTTCCTGTGGTTCCGGAAGTATAAATAATGGTGGCAAGATCTTCTGTGTTAATCGCATTAGAAAGGTCATCTACTTCAATTTGGGTAGATTCATCCTTGCCCAGATCCAGAATTTCTCTCCAGTTGGCTGCTCCACTTATATTATCGAAAGTGAAAATTCCCTGCAAACTCGGAATATTGTGTTTTACTTTCATTACTTTATTCAACAGCTCTTTATCAGAAACAAAACAATACTGAATTTCAGCATTATTGAAGATGAATTCATAATCTTCAGGAGAAATACTTGGATAAACCGGTACTGAAACAACGCCGATCTGAGAAAGTCCAAAATCCATGATAGCCCATTCTGTTCGGGAGTTGGTTGTAATCAAAGCGATTTTATCACCTGGTTTTATACCAAGCTTCAATAATCCTCTGGATATCTTATTTCCCTCATTAATAAACTCCTGTGTAGAAGTTTTTTTCCACTCTCCATGATATTTTGTTACAAACATATCCGTTTTAGGATATTTTTCTAAAGCATAGTGTGGAATATCGAATAATCTCTTGATCGTCATGATTTTTTACGTAATTTATAAAGAAATTTAAATATAAGCATTTTTTTTAATTGAAAACATTTCAATGAGATAATTAGGAATTAGTTAAATGCTTACCATAATAGTTTAAATCAAAAAGGAGGCCGGAAGCCCTGAATTGGGGATTTTATATTTTCAATGATTCTTTTATAATGGTTTATTTTTCTCCAGGTTTTTTATATGGTCTTCTTAACCCATGATCCCGGATCCCGAAACGCGTATCCATTATCATTAAACCACCCCAAACCTGCCTTTTTCCCGCTTTTAATTTATTTT
>CBFQYI010000573.1:0-2882 GCA_965720825.1 uncultured Chryseobacterium sp.
GCAAATACGGCAATGAAAAAAATGTTCTTCTTCATATTGATTTTAAATGGTTAATAATTTTACAAAAAAATAATTCCCCCAAACGAAGGAATTATTTGCACAAAATTAATCTAAATATTTTTAAATGGCCTATTGTATCTTAGTCCATTCCTGATTCTTTCTTAAATTTTCAAAAAACTGATACACTTCCGAAAGCTTTTCACTTCCACGTTTTCCGTAATCTTCTACATTTTTTGAAGTCCCATCAGCGAATTTTATCCTTAGATAAGAGGTTGGAAGATCGGTAATATTGTGTTCACCGTATTTATTATTCAAACTTTTTACATTTAAGCCATCAAGTAAACTGATTAATTTATTATAATCTTCTTCTTTAATGGTTCCTTTAAAAGTTCCTTCACGCGGTTTTGAAAACTCATCTTTTGAAGGTTTATCATTAAAATTAAAATGTTCTGCTTCAAAGACAGCCGTTCTATCCGGATTGATTGTCATTTTAAAAACAGGACAGAATCCAAAGCAGGGAGTTGCTTCATATTCAATTGTAGTATATTTTGAATTTACTTTTTGAGAAGTTGTACAAGACGTTAAAAACACAAATGCACAAATGGCTAGCAAATATTTCATAGTTTTTTCAATTTGAAAGGGTCTCCCAATAATTGTTCCAAAAGCATTCATCTTACTATGTTTTTATGTTAAATATAAAAAAGTAATGCCGTTTAACCCTTTGCTTTTTTGAACCATTAAGATTGTATTAAGGTGTTAAGAATATGAAGATAAGCTTCGCTTTATGTTTAAGAAATCAGAATGATTCATCTTAACTATACTTTATTTCTTAATGGTTTAAAATATTTTGCAGAAAGAATACGTACAATTAAAAAAAAATAGCCTCAGGAAAACCTAAGGCTGTTTTTTTATGATGCAGTTCTATTTTCAAAATAAAACTGATAAATCAATGTATTTCTATCCGTGCAATTGTTTCCAGATAGCATCTTTCAGCTCCATAAGACCTTCGCCGGTAACACCTGAGAAGAACAGAGGCTGTTTGTTTTCCGGGAACTCTGCTGCGATTTCCTTTTTCAGTTCATCATCTAAAAGGTCAGATTTTGAAACAGAAACAATGAAATCTTTATCCAGTAATTCTGGGTTATATTCTTTCAATTCATTTTCAAGAATTTTAAACTCCTGGAAATGATTTTCAGAATCGGCCGGAATTAAGAATAAAAGGATAGAGTTTCTTTCAATATGTCTCAGGAATCTGTGTCCTAAGCCTTTTCCTTCTGCTGCTCCTTCAATAATCCCGGGAATATCAGCCATTACAAATGATTTGTAATTTCTGTAATCTACAATTCCAAGGTTAGGAGTTAAAGTGGTAAAAGCATAATTGGCAATTTTTGGTTTTGCCGCAGAAACAGAGGCTAAAAGTGTAGATTTTCCAGCGTTTGGAAATCCAACAAGTCCTACATCGGCCAAAATCTTAAGTTCGAAGACCACAAAGCCTTCTTCACCATCCATTCCGGGTTGAGCATATCTTGGAGTCTGGTTGGTAGAGGATTTGAAATGTTCGTTTCCTTTTCCACCTTTTCCCCCTTGCATCAAAATGATTTCCTGCTTGTCATCAAGAATTTCTCCGATAATTTCACCTTCTTCATTTTTGGCGATAGTCCCAATAGGAACATCGATATAAATATCAGAACCGTCAGCTCCTGTCAGCTGGTTTTTCGCTCCGTTTTCACCTCGTTCTGCTTTTATGTGACGGGTATATCGGAGTGGAAGCAAAGTCCATTCATTAGCATTTCCTCTCATGATGACGTGTCCGCCACGACCTCCGTCGCCACCGTCAGGACCACCTTTAGGAATATACTTTTCACGGCGAAGGTGGGCAGAACCAGCACCTCCGTGTCCGCTTTTACAATGGATCTTTACGTAATCTACAAAGTTAGACATATAGTTTGTGTTGCGAGTTGCAGGCTACGGTAGGAAATTTTATATCCCGCACCCGTATCCCGATTATTTAATTTTCTCTACCTCAGCGAAAAGTTTTTGGGAAATCTCATCAATTTCTCCAACACCGTTTACCTCTACATATTTACCCTGCTGCTTATAAAGCTCGGCAACTTCTGCTGTTTTGGTATAATATTCTTTAATTCTGTTTTCGATGATCTCTACATTGCTGTCGTCTGATCTTCCACTGGTTTCACCTCTTTTCAGAAGTCTTTCAACCAAAATTTTATCCTCTACTACCAATGAAAGACAGATGTCAATATCATCATTCAGTACTTCTTTAACGATCGTTTCCAAAGCTTCTGTCTGAGCAGTTGTTCTTGGATATCCGTCAAAAATAAAACCGTTGGTATCAGTAGGTTTTTTGATCTCGTCGATCAGCATATCTGTTGTTACCTGATCCGGAACCAATTCTCCCTTATCGATGTATGATTTAGCCAGTTTTCCAAGTTCAGTGTCATTTTTCATATTGTATCTGAAAAGATCACCTGTTGAAACCTGTTTTAAATTAAATTTCTCGATTAGATTCTGAGCTTGTGTTCCTTTTCCACTTCCTGGAGGGCCGAACAGAACAATGTTTATCATAATGTTGATACGCTTCCAGCAATGGGCATTTTGCTTCTGGCTCTTGGCTTTTGGCGGCTTGCTCTTTTGCTTTCAGCTTTTTTAAGTTATTATTAAATTTATTTCTTTATATAATTTTAAGCTAAAAGCTATCAGCTAATAGCCAACAGCGTTTAATGGTTAATTTGTCCGTCTTCCAACTGATATAAATTCGGTAGGTTTCTTCCTAACTCATCATAATCCAGTCCATATCCAAGTACAAACTTATTAGGAATTTCTTTTCCGATATAATCCAGTTTGAAATCTTTCTTGTAAATCTC
>CBFQYI010000574.1:0-2877 GCA_965720825.1 uncultured Chryseobacterium sp.
GTTATAGTCCATATCAATAGAATAATAGCTTCCTTTGCCATTAATCACAGTAAGATTCGCCTGTTGGCTCTTTAAGTTCTCCAACTCTTCACCTGTATGCTTTAATTTGAGCATATTACCAATGGTATCTGCTACGAAAAAAGTAGATCCCACATCCACATACTTTATTTTTTCATCAAAAATAATGTGGGTTGTTTTCACATCTGAAACATCAATTGCCTGGCGCTGAGATAAGGGTTCCAATATTTCCTGGGCAAAAGATCCCTGAGAAAAGATAATAAATATTATTAATAATATAATGTGTTTTTTCATTTCTTTTGAGAATTTAAATCAATAAAATCATTAATGGCCACAGACATGTTTCCTTTAGCTTCATAGATACCCCGGATTACTTTGTTTTCATCAGCATTGGAAGAATAACAAGCGTATCTTTCAGGAGATACTTTTACTTTATATACATTAGACATACTTCCTACTTTAACATAGACCTCTCCTTTGTCTGTAGAATAAAGTTTTTGAAGATCAGCTTCACTCAGTGATAAATATTTAGAAAACTTATCTTTAGATGCCATTTTCTTTTTATGAGAAAGCATAATCAAAGTATCTGTATTATTCACCATAGCAGGCCCGGCAGCAGTATCTAAAATATCTTCCAGATCCTGGGTTGCAATAGCAACTTCTCCATAAAACTTACGAACGGTCTTGTACAAATATTTAATAAATTCAGCCATCTCTCCTTTGGAAATAGGCTTCCAGCACTCGTCTATAAATATTGATTTCTTTACTCCGGGAATCTTTTGTATCTTAGTCATCACCAGATTAATACACAACATGGTAACTAAGGGAAATAATGTAGGATGATCTTTGATATTGTCCATTTCAAATACAATAAAACGCTCATGAATCAGGTTCGCAGGTTCTGTTGCATTGAGTATATCTTTATAATGTCCGTCGTAAAAATCTCTAAGAGAGAGTTTAAAGCTGACCTTGTCAAAATAGCTTGATTCTTCTTCAACAGCGGTATTTTCTGAGATAAACTCATAGAAAGTAGACATACTTGGAAAAACATCATTATTGACGACATGTTCGTAATAAAGATCCAGATAGGTGGATAATATTTGTTTTTCTTCTCTTGAAGCTCCCTCTTCTCCTTTCCATAAGAAAAAGATCAATGACAGGAGAAAGGTTTTCTTATCTATGTTAATTTCATCTTCATCATAGTAATAGAAAGGATTGAATTGTAAGGGTGAATTTAAGTCATATGTAAAGTAAACACCCTCCACCAATTCGCATAACTTTTTATAGGAGTTTCCGATGTCTATCATTACAATATGGTGACCCTGCTCGTAATACTGACTTGCAATATGATTGATCAAAAAGGATTTCCCGGTTCCTGAAGGCCCGAAAATTAATCTGTTTCTGTTCACGATGATTCCTTTTTTAACAGGCTCGTCCCATAAATCAAGACGTAAAGGAGATTCGTTTTTACGGTCACAGAAAAGAATTCCATCTTTATTGCTCTCGTAATAGGACTCGAAATTAAGCAATGAAGAGGTTTGCTCGGATATACCGATAAATTTATGATTCTCCGAAATATAAGCAGGTGCTCCGGGGCAATTGTTCATATATAAATCATTCAGAGCATATTTTACCTGATAAGGAGTAATTCCCAGATCCCTGAAAGCATTTTCCAGTAAGTTGACATCATTTTCCAATCTCTTTTGCGAAACGTTCCAGACAATAACACTAAAATGCTGATAAACAAACACTAATTCCCTTTCCAACACATCTTCTACAAGATCTTCAACCTGAGAATAAGTAACCTGATTTTCTCTTGAAAGGATCGCCATACTTTTAAATTGATTCATTTTGGTCTTCAGGGAAGAAAAAACTTTTTCTGAATCCTCAATAAAAATCACCTGATTGTAGATATGGTTTACATCCAATCCTGTAGATACCGGCTGTATAAAAGGAATTCTAAAATCAGTTTTGGGCGTAGAATATTCAATGCTTTTGATGGTACTGTTAATGGTAATAGGAAGTTGATTATTAGAAGATATGGTATACAATTCTGCAAATTTATTTCCTACCTGTAAGTTCTTATCAAAAAACATGTCTCTCAGGTTCGTCTCCCCTTCTTTTGAAAGAGATAAATATTTCCCTAAAAGATTAATAATATGATCATTATTCAACCTTTCTACGGTGAAAAAGCTTTCCTTTGTTAAAAATGAAAGGCTTGATTCCACAGCCTTGATAAAATCATCTATTCCATCTAAATATTTGTTATACTGGCTGGAATTATTAAGTATACTTACTTTACTTTTGGAGTCCTTTATTATGGTGAGATAACACTCGTGGCTCATGGTCGGCTTTTCATGGAAAAACCTGTTATCACTTGATGCTAAAAAATTAGGACTGTCCGATACTTGCTCTGTGATAGAGTCTACAAAAAAGAAATCCTGTTTCTGCAAGATTGTTCCGGCAGGTAGAGATCTGATTACTTTATCAAAAATAACACTAATCTGTTCAATCTGATCGCTATCAAGCGAATATATCTGAGGAAGCATCACCTTATACACTAAGCCAACATCTCCCTTTCTACTGATTAACAAATCATCATCTACCGCTAATATGTTAAAAGTTGTTTTGATATCTATATCTTTCATAATCTTAGGAAATAATTATTAAATTATTTTACTACACTTCTGCAATAAGAGCGTTCTAATTAGAAACAGAGGTATTATTTGAAGATCTTATATTGATCCACAATTGGTATTTTTTAGGTAAAAACACTCTCTTTTTCTCAAAAACTTCTTTGCTTATTTCTTTTCCTGCTGATAAAATGGCCAGGTTTCTGGCCTCTTTTAAATCTATTCC
>CBFQYI010000575.1:0-2876 GCA_965720825.1 uncultured Chryseobacterium sp.
TCTCCGGGGTTTTTCCAGTAATTAAATGCATCTACACTCATATTATTTTTTCTATTAGAGGGATTCTGTAACAATTGTGTCTGATAATTATAAGTATACGCCCCTGTTTTGAATGAAAAATCTGCTGATAGGTCAAAGCCATAGACCTCCAGACCTAACCCAAATCCACCAAAAAAATTTGGCAGTGGGCTTTTGTCCGTAATATCTTTTTTATCCAAAGAAGCATTGTAAACGTCCGTGGCTGTCCTTCCATTCACTGAATAAAAGTTTTCTCCAGTACCCGGGGTAGTTCTATCCGTGTAATACAATGCTTTCCCATCGGCAGAATTTACTCCGGCATATTCTACCAGCCTGTAGAAGTAAGGTTTTTCCCCCACTTTTAAAGAGGTTTCTCCCAGATTTCTCTGTGTATTTACCCCATCAAGAGAAATTATTTTTGCTCTTTGCCAGGAAGCGTTCCCTCGTAATGAAAGTTTTATATTTTCTTTTCTAATCAAATCAAAGGTAAATTCTGTCTCAATTCCTTCAGTACGCATATTACCCAGGTTTTGGTACATAGAATAACTTCCTGATTCGTAAGGCAGGGGCAGTAGCTGGATAAAATCTTTACGGTTTGAACGGTACACCTCTACCGCACCTCTGAATCTACTTTTCAGGAATGCAAAATCAACCCCTAAATTGGTCGTTCTGTTTGTCTCCCATTTAATATCAGGATTTCCAATAACATCTGTAGGAATCATCGTTCCCCCCGTTCCGTAATCTCCATAAGCAACATACCCTATATTGGCATAGTTGGGTATATTTCTGTCATTCCCGGTTATCCCATAAGATGCTCGTAGTTTAAGGTCATTAAAAAAACTTTGATTAAGAAAATCTTCCTTGCCAATATTCCATGCTACACTGCTGCTCCAAAATACCCCCGATTTATTATTGGCACCAAATTTTGAACTTTTATCCTGGCGGATAGAAGCTGTCACCAAGTATTTTTTCTGATAATTATATTCAAAAAGACCTAATAAAGAAAACAAAGTACTTCTTACCTTACTCCCTGTAAAGGTATTTTTATCTGACGGTGTTGTAGTAGAAGGGGCATCGGAATTCGGATTCTTATAATTAGTTCCACTAGCTGAAATATCTTCTGTAAATTCATTGCTAAACTCTACAATACCTGTTGCTCCTATATAGTGATCATTCAACTGTTTTCTGAAATCCAATCTGTTGCCATAGATATAATTGAATGTATAGAATGTTGACTTTGTCAGTTTTCCTAATCCACCAGCTCCATTGGTGGTAAGATCTAACTGTGACCCTTTTGTAATGTTAGTAGTATTTACCAGATTATCATATAAAGAATTAAAATACATTCTATAAGACAATGCATCATTAAATTTATACTCACCAAAAATATTTCCGGATGCTCTTAATCTCTGTTCAACATCAGGAACATTTCTTAATGATTCTACTACATTTGATCCTGCTCTTAATTTTATATTGTAGGATCCGTCAGGGTTATATACCGACTCAAACGGATTGTATCTGTACATGGCTCCAAACGGGCTTTGGGTATTATTTCTGTCCCGTATATTCTGAGTATACTGGTAAGCAATACCCAGATCTAATCCTACTTTTAAACGGTCACTGAGATTATTTTCAAAATTAAACCTCCCTGTGTACCTGTCCAGGCCATTTATATCACGTACGATACCATCATCTTTATCATATCCGAGAGAATAGTAGAATTTATTTTTAGCTCCTCCACCTCTTGCTGAAAGCAGATAACTCTGAAGAAAAGAGGTTCTTAATATATCTTTTTGCCAGTTATGATCTAATTTCAGGAGCGCATCCTCGTCCGCAGGTGTATAAACAGGTAATCCTCCCAGGCCGAGTGCATTCATTTCTTTTTCATATTGAAGTTTCTGGGCAGAATTCATCATTTCGAAATTAAGTTCCTTATCAGAAATTTTTTCTGAGAATCCAAGTCTGCTTTCAAATGAGTACTGAGTTCTCCCACTCCTTCCTTTTTTTGTAGTGACCACAATCACCCCATTTGCTCCACGTGAACCATACTGGGCAGTTGCCGCAGCATCTTTCAGTACTACCATACTTTCGATGTCATTTCCATTAACCGCGTTGAATTGTCTGGAAGTCATATAAATTCCATCCACTACGTATAAAGGATCAGAACTTCCATTAAAGCCTGCAATACCACGGATATTAATTTCAGCAGCAGCGCCCGGCTGTCCATTTTTAGCCTGTACAAAAACCCCCGAAGCACGCCCCTGCAGCATATTACCTATAGAAGTAGCAGGAGTTTGTGTTTTTAACTCATCAGCGGTAACAACAGATTGAGCCTGAGCGATTTCATCTTTGGTTTTTTTCTGGTATCCCGTTACAATGACACCTTCAATTTCTTTCCGGATTGTATCATTTCTCATTTTCTGTGCATAAACGGTATGTCCTGCAAAGAACAAAACGCCTACACTGAGTACATAAAGTTTCACATTCATATTAACAGTTTTTAATATCCTGAGCAAATATGTTAATAATCTTTAACAGATTCAACTCACAAAACACTGTAATACAACACTTTAAAAAGCATTTAATTCTTAATAAAGATCAATAAATGTTGGGCCAGATAGAGAATTATTCATATTAATTAAAAAAATAAATCGCAATAGAAATTTGACTATATTTTTTCAAATGAAAAAAAAACCACAAGGTTTCACATTATTTAAAAAAATGATACAAAAAATTAACAGAATGAAAATTTTAACTTGAAAAAATTTAAAATAAAACAATAAAAAACTATAATGAAGTATCAAAATAATAAAAAAATATCATAAAAAACATTCCAAAAAAGAAAGCACCTCAAAATT
>CBFQYI010000576.1:0-2867 GCA_965720825.1 uncultured Chryseobacterium sp.
AAGCTATAAAAGCATTAGGTGTTTCTCATTACAAAGCATATGTCTCGGATGGAAATACCGAATACTTTAATAACGAAAATCAATCTGTGCAGACCGGAAACAAATATGACGCTCTTCCTATTTCCAATACTTTACATCTTGAAAATTTTAAAATAAGACTAAAACTTCACCAACAAGGTGGAACAGATTACATGACTTTCTGTAAAGACTGTGCCGAAAACGGAATCAATGGCTGGACAATGGATCTTCATGCGATGACGTGTACTTATTTTGACGGGAATGAAACAGATGTTCTGACCGAACAGGTTCCAGGATAATCTCTTACAGAAACCGGATGCAGACCATTGCATCCGTACTTCTTTACATTATCTTATAAAATATTGTTTGCTATTATTGATTTAAAATATTAATTTTGTTAAAAACGATAGATAATAGTAATTGATAAACATGAGAAAGGTTTTTACGAAGTTGGCATTCACAGTATTAGGTTTGGGGTCCATTTTGACATTTGCTCAAAAAAATGATCTGGGAGCGTGGTATATGTATTTTGGAAATAATAAGATCAGCAAGAAACTGAACTGGCACAATGAAATTCAGTACCGTAATTTCGATGCTGTAGGAGACCTGGAACAGTTGCTGATCCGAACAGGAATCGGGTATGATCTTACAGAGAACAATAACAATGTTTTATTGGGATACGGTTTCATTCTCAGCCAACCTTATGTAAACGGGGAGAAAAAAGAAAATATTGAGCACCGAATCTTCCAGCAGTATATTACTAAACAGAAATTCGGACGTTTCTATCTTCAGCACCGTTACCGTCTGGAAGAGCGTTTTCTTCAGGATGATTTCAGGATGAGATTCCGTTATATGCTGGGAGTAAATATTCCGATTACTCAAAAAGAATTACTTCCGAAAACCCTTTATGCATCAGTATATAACGAGATTTTTCTGCACTTTGACAGTCCGGTTTTCGACAGAAACAGAGTGTATGGAGCTTTAGGATATGTCATCAATAAAAATATGAGGATTGAAGCAGGGTATATGAATCAGATTCAGGAGAACAGAAACCGCGGACAGATTCAGATTGGTTTTTATAACAATATCCCGTTTACTAAAAACTAGTAAAACTGTTACTGAATGCTGTGAGGTAAACCATTATTTGAAAATAGAATATAATAAACACTATAAAATAAACACTTATGCATTCAGGAAAAAGATTCGGAGCCCGGGAGTTCATTATCTGGACCAGAAGAAGTATTTACGCTCTGATCGTACTATCAGCTATTCCTACAGTCCTGTACTTTTTAGGCTGGAAATTTCTTTCTGTTCCATGGCAGCCGATTGCTATTATGGGAACGGCAGTTGCCTTTATCGTTGGATTTAAAAACAATGCCAGCTACAGCAGACTCTGGGAAGCAAGACAGATCTACGGAGCGATTATTAATGACAGCCGTAGCTTTGGCTATATTCTGAGAGATGCACTGCTCTCAAAAGATCCTGGTAAAGTAAAAGAAATGTTCCTCCGTCATTATGCATGGCTTACTGCATTGAGATTTCAGCTTCGTGAACCGAGAGCATGGGAAAACATGGGAACAGATCAGTTTGATGAATATGCTAAAAAATATGATATTCCGGAGAGACAGTCCAAACTGGATGAAGAATTGAAAAAATACCTTTCAGAATCTGAACTTCAGTACATTTTAAGCAAAAAGAACAGGGCAACACAATTGATGGCCAGCCAGAGTAAAGCCTTATCGGAAGCGTATGAAAAAGGAGAACTTAATGATTTCCAATGGACGCAGATCAACCAGCAACTGATAAAGTTTACCGATGATCAGGGAAAAGCAGAAAGAATTAAAAACTTTCCCTATCCAAGAAATTTCTCTTCTATCACCACTTATCTTTTGCTTTTATTCATTGTTTTTGTGCCTTTCGGATTATTGAAAGAGTTTGACAAATTAGGGGAAGGAACAATGGTGGAAGGCTGGACATTGTGGTTCAATATTCCGTTTTCTTTACTGGTAACATGGTGCTTCCATACCTTGGACAGTGTAGGAGAGGCCTCGGTTAACCCTTTTGAAGGAAGTCCCAATGATGTTCCTATCACTCAGATCAGTCGTACCATTGAAATTGATATGAGAGATATGCTGGATGAATCTGATCTTCCGCCAGCCATTACTCCGAAAAATAATATTGTACTTTAACTCTTTCCGTTTTTATAATGTATACGGATGGTTGTAAAGGAAAAGTCTAAACTTTGGACGTTAAATCCAAATAGAAATATTTAACACTTAAAAAAACTTATTTAAAATGATTCACAGCTATGTTATAATATCCATTGCAGTACTGCTGTCTGTGATGATATTGGTAATGATCGGCCAGAAATTAAAAGTTGCTTATCCCATTTTCCTTGTTATTGCAGGATTGCTGATAAGCTTTGTGCCCGGAATGCCGCGTATTGAAATAGAACCTGATCTTGTCTTTCTGATTTTCCTTCCGCCTATTTTGTTCGAAGCTGCATGGTTTACTTCATGGCAGGATTTTCATAAATGGAGAAAACAGATTTTTTCGATGGCTTTCGGACTGGTGTTTTTAACATCCATAGTCGTTGCTTATCTTTCATCTTCGATTATTCCCGGACTTACTGTGGCAATGGGATTTTTGCTTGGAGGTGTGAATTCTCCGCCGGATGCGGTAGCTGCAACTTCGGTATTGAAGCATATGAAAATTCCTAAGAAAATTACCAATATTCTGGAAGGCGAGAGTTTGATCAATGATGCATCCAGTTTAATTGTCTTTAAATTTGCTCTGGCAGCCGTTATTTCAGGACAGTTTATCTGGAGAGATGCCGTTCAGGATTTCTT
>CBFQYI010000577.1:0-2866 GCA_965720825.1 uncultured Chryseobacterium sp.
AAGCGGTATCTCTTTCGTGATCAGCAGTGGCTACGTCCTTTCCTTTTCCGCTGTAGACCTGCTTTGTATAGACCTTGTCGTATTCCGTATAGGAGGACGCCAAAGCTCCTACCAGAGGATGATTGTCGATAACAGGATATTTTCCGGATTGGGCATTAGAAAGAATTCTCTGAGCTAAAGTCGCAAGATCTTTAGTGCTCAGCTGTGTGAGGGCAATTTTCATTTTTTTGTGTTTTTGGGATTAATAAATTAATAATCAAATATAGAAAAAAGTTGTTGGGTTACAAATATACTTACGACAAACCTCCCAAGGTCTTGGGAGCTTTCCCCCAACTTGCAGGAGACTTCCCAAGCTCTTGGGAAGTTTCAAACATATTTGTTTGTAATAAATGGAGGACTTGGGAGGGGTGTTTTGCTGTTGTTTTAGAGTTTTGGAGAGGTTGGGGAGGTTGTAAACGGGGTGTTTTGGAGTTGGAAAGTTTTGGGCTACGGGAAACCGTAAGGTTTTGGAAATGATGTAGTTTATATTTGATGGAATTTCCGTAGAAATACGGAGATTATTATAATGTTAGCTTTTTATATTTGGAAATTCCAGTTTAGTAAAATTAATCTAAACTTTATATAAACTAACATCAATAAATAATTCTATGTTTAATAAAATTTGTATCAAAGATAAAGTAACCTATCAATCAGGATTAGATATCAGTTTTTTAATAGATTCTATGTTATATTATGGAAAAGTAGTATTATTGGTCCACAGAGAAGAATTAAAAATATTATTTCAGGAATTTGGAGAAGATACGCTTAAAGAATTAATATCTACTGGAAGATTAGAATTAATGTTTCGAAATAATATACTAGGTTCTCTTATAGCACCCAATGGAAATTATGCAATTACCACTTTTAAAGGGGAGAAGATTACAGCACATTCAACATTATATGAAATGCATAGGACAGAAACTAAAAATAGTGTTAAAAATTTAAAGTTTGCAGATGAATTTGCCCACTTGATTCCACATTATGAATATCCTGACAACTTCCCTAAGATTATTGTAGAAGAATTTAGTGATAACAGCCTACTTAAAAAAAAATTCTAACATATTTTAATGAGATAGCTCCTTTTTATAATTTACCAAAAAATATAGAAATTGAAATAACAAAAGATGGAGATTTTATTGGTTTAGATACGTATCGGGTCGATTCAAACATAAATTTAGCTGAATTAACTGAAGAATTTAAGAAACATAATCCAAAAAATTCTTATAAAATAGATTTTAGTGGATTTTTATTAGCAATCGCAGAATCAAAAGGAGACATTTATATAGCATCAGATTTAGAAACTGAAATTGTAACGTCAAATTTATATTCAAAATTTATTGAAACAGAAATTTCTGAGATAATAAACAAAAGATTAAAATCCGAAAATGAAATAAATTTATTTCAAGATTATGTTTTTGAAGGTTGTTATTCATTAGGAGATGCTTTTGTCAAGGGTATTATATCAAGAAAAGATTTAATAAGAATATTAGATAAATCTGATCAATTTCGAGGATGGTTATCAGACATAGGAGATAACAAAAATTTGTTAGGAGAATATAATAAAGCTAATTTACAACAAGACCTAAGTGATAAGCTTCCTACGAAATCTGTAAGATTTGTAATTTTTCAAGGAGTTGGACTAGCATTAGATGCATTGGGTACAGGAGGATTAGGGACAATTGCTGCACTATCTCTTTCTGCATTTGATAGTTTTGCTCTTGATAAAATTATTAATCGAAAATGGAAACCTAATCAATTTATTGATAAAAATTTAAAACCTTATATAAAAAAGTAATCTACTAATATTATAATAGTTTTATTCATTTAACTAATAAATTGCAAAAAGCTCAGAGAATTTAAGCAAATAACCATTAAAATTTGTACGTAACATTTTTCACTATATGATTTTAAAAACTATAATTCGATAGAAAATTTATGAATAGATATAATCCCACCGAAAGAATAGGAGTTAATGAAACTGAAAAAATTGTAATCAAAAATCTGGGATGGATTTTCCGTGAACAACCAATTGTAGATGTTGGTTTGGACGCAATCGTTGAAATAGTTGAGAATAATGAGCCAACCGGAAAATTTATAGCTGTACAAATTAAAAGTGGTTCTGGTAATTTTTATAAAACGGAAAAAAAATTATCTCATTACGTAACTAATATACATTATAATTATTGGTCAAATCTTTCCATTCCTATTATACTTATTGCATACATTCCCGAAGATGGAAAAGTTTATTGGCAAGAGATTACGGAAAGTAATTTTGTAAGAAATAAAAAGCGTTGGAAAATTGAAATTCCTCTCAAACAAGAATTTAATGAAAAATCTGGAAAAAAACTATCAAAAATAGCTTCTAACAAAAAAGATCAAAAATTATTTGATATATATAATGGAAGAGCTGATTCTGATGATATTAATGATATAATTGAAGACTTGAATTCAATTAGTGATGCTACTCTTTGTATAAATAATATAATTGCAATTTTAGATTTGCAGACTAAAGATACTCACAATAAGACAGAACAAATTAGAATTCTAAACCAAAATATACCAAGCACTTATAGTTCAGACATTTCAATTCTTTACAAATCATTATCAAAAACGATGAATTTGACATCAAGGAGAATTGAAACTGAAATAGAAATATTCTCTCAGTTGTATTCAGTAGGAATTACAGCTCTTGAAAAGTTTTTACTTAACCTAAATATTCTCAATCTAAAATTTGAAGGCTTAAGTATTCTTAAGAATCTTACAAATCAAATTGATTATGCCATAAATGAATGTATAGATTTAAGAGAAGTACTTAAACAAATGCCAT
>CBFQYI010000578.1:0-2862 GCA_965720825.1 uncultured Chryseobacterium sp.
GGCATACTTTACACTCTGTAGTGGACTGCCTGTGGTATTTCCTACATTTTTAGTCCGCAATTGCCCCAGATCATTATAAAGGTTTTCGGCCAAGAGTTCCTGAGCACCTCCATTTACCTGGTTCCAGTGTCTTACCAGTCTTTCCTGGTGATCATATTCAAAATTTTCTTTGATGTTTATTTTGGTATCATTAGCTGTTCTTTTGTGTTCAACAAGGCTATACTCCGGTACTCCTGAAAATTTCAGGAAGCTTTCTGTCTTGGTATATCCTCCTAAATGATTAAAAGAATAAGTAGAGACTGTTCTCCCTTTTTTATCATAATAGGTATATGATTTTGTCCAGCCGTCATTTTCAATATTTTTAGTATAAGATGCCGTTGGAAGACTTTTCGTACTTACATCCGAATTCTGTGTGGTCTGTGGTAATACCTCACGCCCTAAAACGGTAGTCACCGCTGGCGCTCCCTGAGGATAGGTATCATAATAATTGACGGTAAGAAGCTTATCAACAGTGGTAGGATAAGCAGTATTTCCGTATTCAATGCTGGTTCCATTCAGGGTAAAGTTTCCTCCACGGGTTTCAAAAGTATCAGCAGACTGATTATCAATCGTATTCTGTATTGTATTTCTTGGATTGGCATCTCTGGTAATCCCTGTATAGACTGCTCTTCCGAAACGGTCATATTTGATAAACACCCAGGACTGATCCGCTGAAAAATTGGTAATTCCATTTTTAAGAACGGTATCTCTGGAGAGAATAATCTGATCTTTTTTATTGTATACCATTTGCTCCCAGCCTTTTCCCGGAAGTTTCTTTTCTACCAGTCTGTTTTTACCATCATATTTATATTGATAGCAAAGATGTTCCAGTGCTGAAGCTGAAACGCTTGCACCGGCAGAAGCTAAAGGGGGAATAACAAATGCTAACTGGTCATATTCATTATACACATAATAGGTATCTGCATTTTCTGAAGAACTGATAACTTTTCTTACCAACAAAGTCTGGCCACTACCGTTTTTAAATTCTATGGTTTTATTGTTGTCTTCATCGGTTACCGTATTTTTATACAGCTGTGCGTCCCCATAGCTTCCGGATAATACAAGCTGAGAAGAAGTGGCTCCATCAACCCATGTGGTAACAGTGGTAAATTTTTTAACTTCACCTGTCGTATTGGTTTCATATCCAAAAATAACAGGTTTGTTCTGCCAGTCAGTACCCGGATTTTTCTGATTTAAAACTCTGTCTAGCGGAGAATTTTCAAGGGTTTTGTGGCTAAAAGGAAAAGAATCATTAATCCCATTGGACTGATAGTAGCTGTTTGCACTGCCTTCTACATTGGTCTGGATATTTCCACTCAATGAGTTCATAGGAACTGGCAGCCAGCTATCAACCTGTCTTCCAAAATTATCATAAGGAATATGCGTTACCAGATCTTTTCCGGTAGGAGTAGATTTAATACTCACAGATTGTTTCGGCCTTCCCAACCCATCAAAAAACTGAACACTCTGTATTTGTTGAAGAGATCCGTCTGAAACCGCAGTCGGTACTAAATACTGTCTGGTATAAATATAGTTTTCCGTCGTGGGAATATTGGACGAATAATTGACTGTAATAGGAGTATAAGTTTCTCCATTGCCAGATGATGATCCTCCAATATAAGCCCGAAAGGTTCCGTTGGCGGAACTGAACTTAAACCCTGGCAGCATCCGTATACTCTGAGGGTCTGCTACTTCAGTATTGGGAGCAGGAGGAGCGGTTAAAACCACCTGTCCAAATTGATGAAGGCTCCACAGCAACCCAATGCTTATATATATTTTTTTATACATTTCTCTATTTTAATGGGGTTGTATTGGACTTCATCATAAGAAACTGCTCTTTCAATTCTTTAATTTCTGAAACAACATTTTTCAGGTCTGAATTTTCTCCTTCCAATTTCTGTATTTTATCCTGCTGGTCTTTTAACTGTCTCTCCTGTTTAATGGCATACAGGGTAAGCTCTTCGATTTTCTGTAATAATTTGATCTGAAATTCGCCAACATTTACCCCTTCTTTTTCCATTACTTTGGCAGAAGCTATTTCAGGAAGGTGTTTTTTCTCTTTAATATGCTTAGCTACCTCTTCCAGATTGGGAAGGTTGTAATGTTCTTCAAATACGAAGTCTGCGGTTGGAGTGAGCGTTACTTTGATTTCTTTGGCTTCCAGCTTACCTTGTAGTAAAGCATTTCCAGCAGAAGAAATTTTCATAACTTCAGGCATCGAAACTGGTGAATCTATTGCTGCTTGCTGAGAAGAGGATGCCAATAATCTGAATCCTTCATTATCAAGTGTAAGGGCTGTTTTTACAAAGTTCCCTTCTCCGCTGCTTGATAGCCATCCTACATTTGTACCATTGGCTTTTACGCCATAACTCATATAAGAGGAACCGGTGCTTCGTAATGCTCCCCAGTTATTCATCGAACCACTGGCGTAAGGGATAGAAAAAGCATTAATTCCGGTCACAGAATCACCAGCTCCTGCCATAATAGTTCCTGCTACATGAAGCTTACTTAAAGGGCCTACTGTTCCTATTCCCACATATCCGTTACTGTCATTGATGACAAGTTTGGGATTGGTATAATCTCCTTTGGATACAATCCACTGGCTGCCATGCAAATCTCCAAAAAACCAACCATTATCTCCATTATAGTATTGGGTTTGAATCCCACGGATAAATCCTCCATCATTGGTACTTCTTTTTAAATATAAGATAGGAGAAGGATTTTGAATAGTTACATCAGAGAATACTCCTTGTTGGGCAAATGATAATTGAGCGCCTAAAATTCCTGCAATGAATAGTATTTTTTTCATAATTTGAGTTTTTA
>CBFQYI010000579.1:0-2856 GCA_965720825.1 uncultured Chryseobacterium sp.
TTATATTTTGCTCCTTTATAGCCTGTTCCACGTCCGTCTACACAAGCAACAATATATCCTTTTTGTACAAGGTGATTGAACCACATTGCATTTCCGTTATCCCATGAGTTGGCGACCTGTTGAGATCCCGGCCCGGAATACTGGAACATAAATAGAGGATATTTTTTATTCGGATCAAAGTTTTTAGGCTTCATGATCCAGGCATTCATCTGATCACCTACAGCATTAGGAATCGTAATGAATTCTTTTTCAACAAAATTATCAGTCTTCAACTTCTGAAGCTGATCATTGTTGTTCTGAAGTTCTTTTACTGCTTTTCCGTTACCGTCTTTTAAAACGTATGTATAAGGTTTTGCTGCTGTAGAGGAAGTTTCAATGAAATAATTATAGTTTTTACTGAAATTAGCAGAATTGTTTCCTTCTGTATTAGAGATCAGTTGAGTTTTCCCGTTTTCAATATTTACTTTGGAAATCACTTTATTAATGCTTCCTTTTTCGGTAGTCTGAACGTAAATTTCTTTAGATTTTGGATTAAAACCATAATAATCCGTTACCTCCCAGTTTCCTTTTGTGATCTGTTTTTTAAGCTTACCATCTTTGTCGTACCAGTAAAGGTGGCGGTTACCGTCTCTCTCGGAAGCCCAAAGGAAGGAATCATCTTCAAGGAATTCAAGAGTAGGGCTGTCCGTATCGATCCATTTATCATCCGTTTCAGTAAATAATTTCTGAACTGCTCCTGTTTTGGTATTTACTTTTAGAATATCTGAAGCATTCTGAATTCGCTCGGAAGTAATTAAAACAATTTCGTCCGGTTTTGCGGTCTGGAATACATTCGGTATATAATAGTTTTTGAAAGAACCTAAGTTCAGCTGCATTGTTTTCCCATTATCAAGACGATATAGTTGTGCAGAAACTACTGAGTTTTTCTCACCGGCTTTTGGATACTTATAACGCATTTCAGCCGGATAAAGGTTTTTTCCGTAGATCGGAATGTAGATTTCCGGAACCTGGCTTTCGTCAGACTTTACAAATACGATGGCATCAGAGTTTTTTGTCCATTCATATTGTCTTGCATGCCCGAATTCTTCCTCATAAACCCAATCTGCCAAACCATTCAGGATTGAATTCTTTTTACCATCAGCAGTAATCTGAGTGATTTTTCCTGAGCTAAGATCCTGATAGAAAAGATTATTGTCAGAAATAAAGGCCACTTTCGTAGCATCCGGTGAAAATGTAGGCTCCTGAACAGGTTTTCCTTCATTCAGGCTGATTACTTTTCCGGATTTTAAATCTTTTACATCAAATTTTCCCAGAAAAGAATGTCTGTAAATAGGCTGACTTCCTGTCTGTAAAAGGATTTTGGATTCATCATCAGAAAAAATATAGCTTTCAAATCTTCCGTCCACAAGATTTCCTTCCTTCTGTGAAGTTTTATAAGAATATTTTGCAATTCCTGAGGGTTCAATTACAAGATAATTTTCGCCGTTTTTCATGGAAGAGATTCCTGCAATTCCTTTTCCACGGTAATATCCTGAATATATTTTATCTAAAGTAATTTCCTGTGCTGACACATTTTGAAATACCGCAGCCACAGTAAGAGTTAAAAGGAGTTTTTTCATTTTCAATTTTAATGATTCCAAATTTAATAATTCTTACTTACATAACCATATAAAATAAAAATCAGGACCTGATATCATTTTTTCTTACTCTTTCAGGAAAATGTTTTTTAGTTTTCGAATCTGGAGTAATTGAAAATATTCATTAATGAAATTTCTTTAAAAAGACAATTTGGCAAAAAAATTGAATATATAATAACTGTAAATCAAATCAAATAATAATTATGGAAACGAATGCATACAACCAGAAACTCAACCGTTATGTATTAAACGACCAGATTGTTTATACAGGTTTTTCCAGTTTTAATGATGCTGAAGAATGTGCTCATAAAAAAGGAGGAACATTGGTGGAAGTGGTGTTTAGAGACGGAAATGATAATCCCGAAATTACTGATGAGGCGGGGTTGATAGATAAAAAAATTCATTACTATGTGTATGCAGGCGATGAGTATAAATTTATTCATTCCTCAGATCCGGGATTCAGAAAATATGCGGATGAACTGCAGAAAATAAAAGCAAGTAATGATAAAACCAGTCCGGATGAACGATACTTCGCCAATTTTGAAATTGAAAATATAGAAGACCCGATTATCGTGATCAAAAATGATCATTTTGAATCGGTAACATCGAGAGAGCGTTCAAAATATTTGAAACATGCCTGCGTCTATGAATTAGGGGTATCCCTGCCAAAATCTTAAAAAACAGATCATGAGCAAAACAAAATATTCAGAAAAAGCTCAGGACAAAGTAGGAAAAGTAATGCACGAATTCAAGGAAGGGAAATTGAAATCTTCTTCCGGAAAGAAAGTGACAAGCAGAAAACAGGCCGTAGCTATCGGTATTTCTGAAGCACGAGAAAAAGGTATGAAAGTGCCCTCGGAAAAGAAAAAAAAGTAATTCATAAAATCCAGAAAGTTTTCTTTCTGGATTTTTTTTTATCTACTATTCTGTATTTCATCTATTTCGAATAATGAAGAGGAGGGAAAAGGAAATAAAATGCTGTGAAAAAATTGACTATTTGTTTTTTTAAATGCAATTTTTCCGGTTCTTTTATACTTTATTTTAAATATTTATAAATGTGTGTGTTATGTTATTGATGTACATATGATGTAGTTAACTTTACGGGAGTTTGTTCCTTTTTGTTGCAAATTCACATCATTCACAAATCATGATATCTTATTTCAAATATAAAACACAAATGATGAAAAAGAATCCCTAATGTTTTGTGAATGTTAAGTTT
>CBFQYI010000580.1:0-2853 GCA_965720825.1 uncultured Chryseobacterium sp.
GTACCGTCGCCACCTGCACCATAATTCATGAAGTTCATGGTTTGTCCGGCTGCGTTTTTGATAGAACCGTTAAGTCCGGTACCACCGCCGCCACGTCCCCATGAACCATAAAGAACCGTAGATAATTTCAGGTTGTCATTCATTGTCCAGTCCCAGTTCAATGATGCGATAGGATTGTGATAGAAGTTAGGAGCCAGGTTGAATTGAGAACCATTCAGCATTCCCGTTTGTGGATTGTATCTTCTTCCGTAAGTTTCAAATTGTTGCAGTGTTGCCACATTGGCTCCGGTTGCAGAAGATCTTCTTGTATCGTGTACTTGTGGAGCTCCGGTAGCGATTAAATTGAATGCATGCTTTTCATTAGGTTTAAATCCTGTAGAGAAAAACCACGAGTAACCTTCTCCTTTTGTTCCATTGATGTATCCGTCACCTTGCCAACGGGAAAGCAATACGGTTGTTCCCCATTTGTTTTTTAACCCGGAAGAGTACATTGCTGATATTCTGGAGTAGTTGTCATTTCCAACTTCTCCTTTCACCATTGCTTTCTGCTCAGAATCCGTAGCTTTGGTTACAATATTGATCGTTCCTCCTACAGATGGAACTACAAATTTAGAAGCTCCCAAACCTCTCTGAATCTGGATGTTGCTTGCAATATCAGCCAATCCAGTCCAGTTAGACCAGTACACAGTTCCTCCCTGCATATCATTCACCGGCTGTCCGTTGATGATCACTGCAATGTTGGCCCCGTCAAAACCTCTCATGTTGATTCTGCTGTCTCCGAATCCTCCACCTACTTTGGTCACGTAAACGGATGGAGTAGACTTCATAATTTCAGGGAATTCTCTGTTTCCCAGTTTTTCCTGAATTTCTGCTGCTTTGATGTTGGAAACTGCAACAGGTGTTTTTCTCTCTTTGGCTGTTTGGGAAAGGTTTCTACCTACCAACATAACCTCATCAATTGATTTAGATTTCTCTAAAGAATCCTTCGTACTCTGCCCATAATAAATGGCGGCCGTAGGTAATACAAGCGCTATAATTAGTCGCTTTTTAAAAGTAATGCTCATGAAATAAACTAGCGTGTTTGATTTTAAGGCTGCAAAGATGGATAATTATTTTTGAATTAAGTATTAAATCTTCCCAAAGTGACATCCTATTGTGTGCATATAATGCATTATTACTCGTTTTTTTGGATGTATTAATTATTTCAGATATTTAATTTACAATTTGTTATAAAAGTGAATTATTCAAAAAGGAGGATTGTTTTTAACGAATAAAAATAATGATGTACCTCATCTAAAAATCTAACAGGATGTAGTTTTTTCTAATGATGTTTAGGGGTTGATTTATTTTGTATCATTATTTATATATTTGTAGATATTATTTGTATCAATTTATTACTTCAATAGTATAAACTTTTCTCTTATTAAAAATAAAAAAATGACTCAGCTCAGCTTGTTCGATTCAGAAGATTTTTATGAATTTCCAAAAGACCTTTTGGAGTACAGAGAACATTTCCTGAGTCTGGAAGAAGCGGACCAACTTAAAAACCATTTACTTGAAACAGCTCCCTGGAAACAACGAACCCAGAAAATGTATGATAAAACGGTTCTTACCCCACGCTTAACGGCATGGTATGGTGATCCGAAAACGGATTATCCATTAGGAAATGGTGAAGTGGACAATAACCTCTGGACTCCCGCATTATTTTCTTTAAAACAAAGGATAGAAGAAACATTCGGTTATCAGTTCAATTCTGTATTGCTTAACCTTTACAGAGACCATAATGATTCTGTTGCCTGGCATCGGGATAAGGAAAGCAGATATGGAAAACGTCCTGTGATTGCATCGGTAAGTCTGGGGCAGACCAGAAACTTTGATTTCAGAAAAAAGGATCATCATCAGAGTAAATACAGTCTGCCACTTCCTAACGGTTCATTATTGATTATGAAAGGAGATCTTCAGGAAAACTGGGAACACCGGATTGCTAAGTCTGTAACCTCTATGAAGGAGCGCATTAATCTTACATTTCGGTTAGTTCAGGAAGCATAGGATATTTATTTTAAAGGATAAATAGAAGTATTATATTTCCAAAATTAAAAACCTGAAGTGCTTTCTTTTTCCACAAAAAAGCTGCACCTTTGCCTCAACAATGGGGTGCTACAGAACAGTGGCTGAGATGATACCCAGGAATGTACTTCCACACCTGATCCGGATAATGCCGGCGTAGGGATTGCTTACTCATCATCTCATCATTTGATTTCTAACAATTAATATGATGCAGGACATTTTAAAACAAATTACCTTACCGGAATGGTTCGGAGTCTTATTTTCAGTCATTCAGGTTTTACTGGCTCGGAAAAACAACGTCAACAACTATCTTTTCGGAATTGCAGGGATTCTGCTTACGCTGTATGTGATGCTTACTTCCAAGCTGTACGCTGAATTTACCTTAAATCTTTATTATCTGATCATGAGCATCTACGGATGGTTATACTGGAAATTCGGGAAGCAAAAATCAGAAATGGAAATTTCCGTTACCAGCACCACGGAAAAATGGATTACAGGAGGAATTGTTTTGGGAACTTTTGTCTTATTCTGGTCTTTTCTTACCCATTTTACCGATTCGGATGTTCCGATCTGGGATTCTCTGGTGAGTGCTTTTGCCTGGGCAGGAATGTGGCTGATGGCAAGACGGAAAATTGAAAACTGGGTGATTCTGAATGTCAGTAATATTATTTCTATTCCTTTAATGATTCATAAAGAATTGTATCTCTATGCTGTTTTGACTTCATTCTTATTTTTAGTAGCTATTTCCGGATATATAGAGTGGCAAAAAATTATTAAAACCAAAGC
>CBFQYI010000581.1:0-2848 GCA_965720825.1 uncultured Chryseobacterium sp.
TGTACCAGTTTCTTTGGACTTACGGATGATCTGGAAAAAAAAGATCCCGACTTCCCTTATCATATCGAAATCATTACCGTGAAAAGTCTGGCCATTAATCATATGAGCGAGACTGCTGAAAATTATTCCACACCAAGACCTCCTTTTACGATTATTGATACTCTTAATGATTATCAACTTCTGAAGCAAAGTACCAGTGTTGTCGTATAACAGTTTATCCCTTTATTTACAAATCATCATTAATCTCGTCTTATGTACCGGGCTGATTATATTGATAAAAGAAGGGATTAAAACAAAACTTCCTGTGATTATATTGCTCTCAGGAGAATTGATGCTGGAGCTGACGGATTTAACGGACCGACTGATGAAATTAAATGTACTCAATACTTACAATTATATATTGAGCCAGTTTTTTGGTTTGATGATTCTTACAGTAATTTATAACAATTATTATATCCAACTTTCCCGCACATTGAGAGGGATTGTCTATTGTTATGCTGTCCTGGTGTTGATTGCTAATGTATTATACGTGCAAAATGATAGGCAGGTTACCTTTTATTCCAATATTATCACCAGTATTATCATCTGTAGTTATGCCGCTGCTTATTTTATGAAAATCATCAGGGAAGGTAGGGCAGACAGGGATATGTTTATCGGGAACATCATCGTTTTTCTGTTTTTCTCTATAGAATGTATCATCTCCACTACCTTTAATTTTTTAATCAGCAATCATCTGAACTGGGTAGCTCCTATCTGGCTTTTCAGAGGTATTCTGCTATTGTCTTTTTATCTTGCTTTTATTAATCTGGGATGGGGCGTTGGGAAAATCAGGATCAGATAGTTGTATGGATATGGATTGGTATTGGATTGTTTTCTTTAACAACATTATTCGTTACATTGTTGGTGATTAGTTATTTAAAAAGTATAAGAAAAAATAAACAGAAAGTTTCCCGCCTGGTCCGGAATTCAAAAAATGAATATTGGGAAAATATGCTGCTTTTACAAGAACAGGACCGGGAACGGCTGGCGGAAGAACTTCATGATAATATTATTTCACAGTTGAAT
Source organism: uncultured Chryseobacterium sp. (assembly GCA_965720825.1). GTDB lineage: Bacteria > Bacteroidota > Bacteroidia > Flavobacteriales > Weeksellaceae > Chryseobacterium. Next base: position 1,066 of record CBFQYI010000581.1, read on the forward strand.
CTTATCCGTTTGAATCTCAATGATAAAAAACCGGAAGATCTTAATCGTGATTTAAAAAAATCGATGCAGCTGATACGGGAACTGTCTCATAATCTTACTCCGCCTGATCTTGATGAGGTTGAGCTGGTAGATTTAATTGCAGATTATCTTAATCAGATCAATAAAAATATAGAGATCATTTTCTGTCATATGACGATAAGGACACCGATCAGTAATCCCGTAAAACTTAATCTTTTCAGAATTATTCAGGAACTGATCACTAATATTTTAAAACATGCTGAGGCCACCAGAGTGGATGTCTCCCTAAGAATCTCTCCGAACTATTTAATATTAACCATAGAAGATAACGGCTGTGGATTCGCTATTGAAAACCAATCTGGAGGTATCGGACTGAGGAATATTCAGTCCAGAGCACAAAAAATTAAAGCAATTTATAAACTTAAAACCCAGCCTGAAAAAGGCACAAAATTTATTGCCTGTATGGCATTACAATAAAAAATAAACATGGAACACTCAAAAATTAAAATCGGCATTGTAGATGATGATCTGCTGTTTGTACAGCTTTTGAAAAATTATATTGAAAATAATGGAGACTATCAGGTGACACTTACCTCAACAGGTGGATATCAGTTTCTCGCAGAGCAGGATTCTGCTTCTTTAGATATCCTAATTCTGGATCTGAGAATGACCAATGGTGACGGCCTTGAAGTAATGGCTGAAATGGCTAAAGAAGAAACCGAAACAAAAATCATTGTTCTTTCCAGTTTCTACCGCCGCTCATTCATGGGACAGATGCTGAAAATGGGTGCTCATGCTTTTTTACCCAAAGAAATTGAACTCGAAGAATTATTATCCGTAATCAAGACGGTTCATCATACCGGACATTATTTTTCCAATGACCAGATTGATGTCATGAGAACCCAGCTTTCTAATAAACTTCCGGAATTTCATGCTTTTTCCAGAAATGAGCTCACCGAAAGAGAAATTGATGTTTTAAGACTGGTGTGCCAGCAGCTGAGTACTAAGGAAATTGCAGATTCCCTTTTTATTTCACCCAAAACGGTAGAAACGCATAAGACCAATCTGATGATTAAAACCGGGGTGAAAAATATGGCCGGGCTTGTTATTTACGCAGTACAAAACAAGGTAATAGATCCCAACGAGATTGTATTATTTGATAAATAGTTTTTATCCCCAAAAAAAGAATCAGGGAGCACATGACGTACTCCCTGATCACAAGAAATCTAAAAAAACACTATAATTTAGGATTCAATACTTTAGCAATAGAAACTGCATCTGCTACAGTGTCCAGGCTATAGATCTGCAGGATACCCTGAGTAGTGGCTGCCTGACCTAAAATGTTTTGTTGGTTTTGTGCATTCACTGCATTTTCAAACATGATTCCTGTAGAATGTGCAGCAGATTGATATACGTTACTTAAAGCCATTGCAGGAGATTCTGCTACTACTTTTACGTTCGATTGCGTTACTGCGTCTGTGATTTGTTCGTTTACTGGCATAATGATTATTGTTTATTTGGGGTTAAAAAACAACCGGAAGATCCGGTTGTTCGGATAAGGAATGTAAGCTGTTCGCAAAAATGGATTACGGATTAAGAATTTTAGCCATAGAAACAGCATCAGCAATAGTATCCAGACTGTAGATCTGAGTGATACCCTGTGTAGTAGCTGCTTGTGAGACAATATTCTGTTGGTTTTGTGTATTCACTGCATTTTCAAACATGATTCCTGTAGAATGTGCAGCAGATTGATACACATTAGCTA
>CBFQYI010000582.1:0-2833 GCA_965720825.1 uncultured Chryseobacterium sp.
GAAAGGTATATGAAATTTATAAAAATGTATCCGGATTTACTCCTGAGAGTTCCACAATGGATGATTGCTTCTTACCTCGGAATTACGCCTGAGAGCCTGAGCCGTGTAAGAAAGGAGCTGGCGAGAAAAAATTTCATTCCGGATAATAAATAAGAAAGGCTGGAAGATGGAGGCTTGAAGTTCTGGTGAATATAAAAGAACTTTAATAGCTCTTGTTTAAATTTATCAATAAATTTTTTTAAAAACTATTTTAACTTCAATCTTCCAGCCTCCATCTTCCTTACTTTAAATAAATCTTTTTGGCAAGCTGTCCAACCTGTCTGAGTTTTGCCTGTGTATCTTCCGACCATGGAAGCCCTATGCAGAGCCTCATGCAGTTTTCAAACTGTTCCTGGAAAGTAAACATTCTTCCTGGAGCGATACTGATATTCTGTTTGATGGCCAGATCGTATAACTCTGTTGTTCGAATCTTTTGATCAAATTCTACCCATAAAGACAAGCCTCCCTGCGGACGGCTGGTTTTTGTGCCTTCAGGAAAGAATTCTGCAATGGTCTGTACATAGTTCTGATAATTGAACTGTAATGTTCTGCGAAGCTGCTGAAGATGTTTTTCGTATTTTCCGGATTTCAGAAAATTGGCAACAGCTTCATTCACAATCGAAATAGAAGAAGTGGAATGCAGAAGTTTAAGCTTAAGAATTTTATCTTTATATTTTCCCGGAGCAATCCAGCCTACACGATATCCGGGAGCCAAAGTTTTTGAAATAGAGCTGCAATACAATACATTTCCGTCTTTATCGAAAGATTTACAGCATTTTGGACGGCTGGAACCAAAGTAAAGGTCTCCATACACATCATCTTCTATCAGTGGAATATTATTTTCAGAAAGTATTTTTACAATTTCTTTTTTATTTTCATCAGGCATACAGCTTCCCAAAGGTGAATTAAAGTTGGGAATCAACAAGCACAGATCTATTTTAGGAATTAATTTTTTTAAAGCCTCAATTTCTATTCCGGAAGTAGGATGGGTAGGAAGTTCAAGAACTTTTAACCCCAAACCGTTGGCGAGCTGAAGAATTCCGGGATAACAAGGACTTTCGATAGCAACGGTATCTCCTGGTTTTCCTAAAGCCATTAAACAGAAAGAAAGAGCATTCATTCCGCCATTGGTAGTAATCAGATCATTTTCGCTCAGATTTCCTCCCCATTGCAAGGAACGTACAGCAATCATTCTTCTTAACTTCAGATTTCCCTGAAGCTCTTCATATTCGGTGCCGCCGTCTTTTAATTCTCTTGTGGCGTTTACAATTTCTTTCTTCAGTTTAGCCTGAGGTAAGAGAGCTCCTGATGGAATTCCTATAGAGAAAAAGGTAAGATCTTTTTTACCCATATTTTCATATACCTTGCTAATCAGTTCATCCGGTTCATCATTATTGGCGATCAATGATGGGCGGCTTACTTCGGGCAACGGAAGTTTGGCAGAGAGCAGCTGGCTTACAAAATAACCAGACTGTGGCTTAGATTCTACCAAAGACTGGGACTCCAGTTCCAGAAAGACACGCTTGGCTGTATTCATACTCACCTGATGTTCCTGGCATAGCATTCTCACGGAAGGAAGCTTGTCTCCTGTCTTTAGAATACCACTTCTGATCTGTCCTGCAATTCCATCAGCAATTTCTGTATATAAAAATTCTTTACTCATATTTTTAAACTGTGCTCATGCAAATATACAAAACTGATACTGTGTTTATCTAATTATCCTTTCTAATTTTGAACATCAATTAAAAGCTTGAATAAAATGATGACAAAACAACTATCAAAAGATGAAAATATAAATGGCTGGATCAATGGTTTTATAGGTGTAGTCTTATTTAGTGGAGGTTTGCCGGCAACTAAATTAGCCGTAATGGAAATGAGTCCTACTTTTGTAACAATTGTTCGTGCAGCTGTTGCCGGAGTCCTGGCACTTATCGTATTATGGCTGGGGAAAGAAAAACGTCCTGTTAAAAAAGATTTGATTCCATTATTATTGGTTTCTCTTGGCTGTGTGGTAGGGTTTCCCCTTCTTTCGGCGTTAGCGCTTCAATATCTTACTTCAGCACATTCTATTGTATTTCTGGGAATGTTGCCTTTGGCCACTGCTGTATTTGGTGTGATGCGTGGTGGGGAAAGACCTCATCCTATATTTTGGTTTTTTTCGATTGTGGGAAGCCTCCTGGTGATTGGTTATGCTGTTTCACAAGGAATATCAGCATCACCTATTGGCGATATTCTGATGCTGCTTGCTGTTATTTTATGTGGTATGGGCTATGCTGAAGGAGCTAAATTATCCAAAACATTAGGAGGATGGCAGGTAATTTCCTGGGCTTTGGTATTGGCGCTGCCTGTAATGATTCCTTTGTTTTTTATTTATTTTCCGGCTGATATTGAGAATGTCAGCTTTCAGGGATGGTTTGGGATGGCTTATATTTCTCTTTTCAGCATGGTTATTGGTTTTATATTTTGGTATAAAGGATTGGCACAAGGGGGAATTGCAACTGTTGGCCAGCTGCAGTTACTTCAACCTTTCTTTGGACTGGCCCTGGCTGCCTGGCTTCTTCATGAGCAAGTGAGTATGGGAATGCTTGGAGTAACAGTAGGAGTGATACTATGTGTTGCAGGGACTAAAAAATTTGCAAAATAATGATATATAAAGCATTTTTGGCTTCTTGTTATAAGAAAGTAGGTTCATGATAATTTACTTTTGATTCATCAATATAATAATCAGAACGGATTTAGTTTCCAAAATAAATCCAATCCCTTCCCATGCAGTATATAGTGTACGTTTTTTTCA
>CBFQYI010000583.1:0-2789 GCA_965720825.1 uncultured Chryseobacterium sp.
GTTCCACTTTCAAGATTTCCTCCACTTACAAGCCTGCCAGACATGTCGTAGATTTTATATTCTTCATTATTGGTATTAGTAAGAGTAAGAATACTTTTTACCGGATTTGGATACAGTTTAATTCCTATGGCTGATGAATCAGTATTGTCATTAGAATTTCTTACCGAAATATTGGCATTATTGATATCAAAGAAAATATGATTGCTTCCTTTGATCATTATTCTTCCTGAGTTTGTTAAAGTGTCAGGAATTATAATATTCTCTGAACCGTCATTAGGAGTTCCGGTCAAAACTGCCGTCCATGTGCTGCCATTATCTGTTGACCATAGGATGTCTACATTAGCTGTATTCACACCATTAGCTGTGGTTCCTGCTACATCCCATGTAACCGTTTGTGAACTTCCTTTTATATAAGAAACTGCTGCGTTCTGTGAGGTTATCATAAATGGTCCTGCTGCTGGGTCCACAGTTAGTTTTGTATCATCAGAATTGTTGCCTCCGCCTCCGGCTTTATTATCGCGGACGGTGAGTCTGAAATTTAAGGTTCTTGCTACAGAAGGAAGTGCTTCAACATCTATTTCTGTTCCTGCGGTTTTAAAAGCCCCTGCCAATATGGAGGACATTGTCGGAAAATACCTTACCGAAGAACCTGAAGGTGTCCACGATCTGAATATTGGCCCTGCGTTTTTTGAGTCTTTTGCCGCAGAATGATCTCCAGTTTCAGAAGATGTTCCTTTATCCATCTGCTCCCAGATATAAGTAAGCGGGTCTCCATCTGCATCAGTTCCAGATCCGGTAAGCATGAATGGAGTGCTTTTGGGAATAATATAATCAAGGCCCGCATCTGCTGTAGGAATTGAATTTCCTATAGGAGATTTGACAGGGCAGGTTTTTATCTTGATAGTACTCATAATTTGTTCAATACTCAAGGCGTGGAAAAATGGATCAGAATGTTGTTGAACATCATAGTTGGTAACACCGGCATATCCCATGATAGTAGATCCTGAGCCTGGTTCTACAGGCTTTAATCCTGATTGACTGTCGTATGACCATGTATGATTCCCTCCGAATTGATGTCCCATTTCATGAGCTACAAAATCGATATCAAAGCTGTCTCCCGAAGGAATTCCATTTGCCGGCGAAGTGTATCCGCTTCCTTTGTAGCTGCTGGGATAGGTAATGCCCTGGTCTTCGTAAGTAGCCATATTGTTGTCACAAATACATCCAATACATCCTGCGTTACCGCCACCTCCATCTCTGCCAAAGAGATGACCCAAATCAAAATGATCATTTCCGATGGAAGAGCTTAATGTGTTCATCAGCTGCAGATTCCAATTTCTCATTTGTGAAGACGGAGAATAAGGATCTGTGGATGCATCAGTATAAATAATAGCGTCATTATTGGCAATCAATACCATTTTCGCAGCAAAATCATTTTCAAAGATAGCATTTACACGGGTCATTGTGTTGTTCATAGCTGCTAATGCCTGAGCTTTTGTTCCTCCAAAATAAGAAGCGTATTCTCCGGTGCACGAAAGAGCAAGTCTGAAGGTTCTTAATGTGGAATCATCAGCATTTTTATTAGTATTGGTATTTAAATTTTCCTTTGGGGCTGCATCTAAAACTTTACACTCAAATTTATTTAAAAAATCTTTTCTGTCAGATTTTTTATAAATGATATAAGTGGAAAGATCTGTAGTATAGGGTTGTATAAAAACGGCAGATTTGTCCCTATAAATTTCCATAGAAGAAAGCCCTAGAGAAGAAATACTGAAATAAATTTTTGAAGCTTGATCTTCCAAACCTTCGCCAATGTAAGACTTGATATCAGGATATTTAGCAGCAAGTTCAGGTTCAAAATTAGAATCTTCCGTTACTTTAAAATTTTCCATTTTTCCTGTTGAATTGGGAAAAGAAATGATGACTACAGACTTCTCTGTTAATCTATTTGAAGCCTTTGCTAATGCATTTTTTAATCCGTTTATATTCAGATGAAAAAACTGCGGATTTTTAAAAACTGACATATTTTCAAAAATGGGAGAGGAGCTTTTAATAGAACTGGAAGTCCATAAACGATCAGTCTGTGCAAAAGAAATGCCTGACAATGCGAGCATTCCCGTTATCAATAATTTTTTTTTCACTTATATGTATTTTCAGCAAAAATAGTAAAAAAAACTCACTAAAAATCTATTCTTTATGCGCGTTTTTTGTGTGCTTTTCCCGTAAGAAAAAGATGGAAAAAGTGAAAAGTTATATAAGATTTTAAAAAAAGAAAAACCGTTCTATGCAGAACGGTTTTTCACATCGTTTAATTTTAAGGGATTAGTTTTTAACAAATCTCTTGGAAGATTCTCCAATTTGAATCATATAAGCACCTTTGATAAGGTTGCTTACGTTCACAGAGCCTCTTTGTAGTTTTCCTGAGTCGATTAGTTTTCCACCCATATCGAAGATCTTGTAATCTTCAGAAGTTGTATTGGAAATATAAAGTATATCTCTTGCAGGGTTTGGATAAAGCTTCACATCGGTAATCAGATCTTTTGTATTATGAAGATCTCCTTTTCCGGAAGAAACAATATTAAGCGTATAATCTTCCACTTGTCCATACGTGAATGCTTCACATGAAGAAGTAGGGATTGAGCTATACTTCATCATTACTCTCATTCTTGTAGATCCAACGGTAGCAGTAGCAGGGATGGTAATAGATCCTGTAACCGGGCTGGTTGTAGATCCTGCTTTTGTCCATGCCAGCTCTCCGCTGTCTGTGAAATCTCCATCTCCATTGTAAT
>CBFQYI010000584.1:0-2772 GCA_965720825.1 uncultured Chryseobacterium sp.
TTTGTGCCTTTGATACAGCAGGAAAAAAACATCTGTTGAATGAATCTACTTTAAAAGAAATTGAAATGCAGTTGAATCCTTCTGATTTTTTCAGAATCAACCGTAGTGAGCTTGTTCAGAAACATCATATTGAAAGAATAGAGCGATACAATAAAAATACACTTTCCGTTCAGATAAAAGGGCAGAAAGATCATCTTATCACAAGTCAAAGCAATACATCTGCTTTCAGAAAATGGATTGAAGAATAAATAAGTTCCCCGGTTTTATTCCATTAAATAGTCAACCCATGATTATTTTTTACCTCAGCCATCACAAACGTACTGTGGGTGCTCCCTATGGAATCCACTGATCCCAGTTTATTGAATACAAAATCCTGATAGTGTTTCATATCTCTTACCTGAACTTTCAGAAGAAAATCAAAATCTCCGGAAATATTGTAGCATTCGGCAACTTCTTCAATTTCTAAAATCTCTTTTACAAAATCATAACCTACAGATCTGTCATGAATTTTGAGTTTGATCTGGCAGAAAACCGTAAATCCGCGGTTCAGTTTTTCAGCATCAAGAACCGCTGCATATCTTTTAACAAAACCATCCTGTTCCAGTCTTTTTACCCTTTCAAAAACAGGTGAGGTAGAAAGGTTCACTTCTTTTGCAAGTTCCTTAACGGTCAGTTTAGCATTTTTCTGGAGCAGCCTGAGCAGCTGTAAATCCTTATCATCGAGTTTTTCCACAGAATATTATTCTTTTAAATGATTAAAACAGTCAAATTTACAGAATTATATGCTTTTATTTTTATTTTTAAAAGTTTAATTTGCTTAATTATTTGATATCAATTGTATTTTTATTCTGTATTACTAATTTTACGCAAAATTAAAAACTTTTACTGATGACCATAGTTAAAGGTAAAAGTACAGTTCTTTACAGATACTTCATCAAACAGGAAAGGTTTTACTTAAGGTAGATTAATAGGGAATCGTGTGGAAATCACGAGCTGTCGCGCAACTGTAAGTAACACACCAAAGGTTTCTGTCCTTGCAGATCCACTGCCAAAAGCGGGAAGGATGACGGAAACTGTTACAAGTCAGGAGACCTGCCTTTATTGAATTGACAATGCTTTCGCGGTCTGAAGCTTTTGGGTCATACAGATGATATATAAGATATGTATTTTCTCTCAAAGGGAAATGCAGTGTCTGCTATATCATTATTTTCCCTGAAACTTCTTCCGTTAAAACATACCGAAGCCTTTTAAAGAACTTTCCCAATAAGTTTAATTAAAAAGTTTAAAAAAATGCAAACTCACATCCTTGGCTATCCGCGTATTGGTAGCAAAAGAGAACTTAAAAAAGCCTGTGAACAGTATTGGTCAGGTAAAATCCTTTTGGAAGAACTTCTGAATACCGGAAGAATTATCTGCAACCAAAACTGGAATATCCAGAAAGAAGCAGGGGTAGACCTTATCCCGTGTAATGATTTTTCATACTATGACCAGGTTTTGGATATGAGCCTTGTAGTAGGAGCAATTCCAACACGTTACCATGAAGTGGTGCTTAAAAAGAACAATACTGAGTTGGACCTTTATTTTGCGATGGCAAGAGGATATCAAAAAGACGGATTGGACATCACTGCCATGGAAATGACCAAGTGGTTCGATACCAATTATCACTATATCGTTCCGGAATTTTATAAAAATCAACAGTTTAAACTGAGCTCAGATAAAATTTTCAATGAATTTGCCGGAGCAAAACAAGCGGGAATCAATGCAAAACCGGTGATTATCGGGTTGGTTTCTTACTTGTTATTAGGAAAAGAAAAAGAAGAAGGGTTTGATAAACTGGATCTGGCTGGAAATCTTCTTCCTGTTTATACAGAGATTTTAACTAAACTTCAGGACCAGGGAGCAGAATGGATTCAGTTTGATGAACCTTTTCTGGCATTGGATTTAAATGAGAAAGCCAAAGAAATTTATCTTTCCGTATATGCTGAAATCAGAAAACGTTTCCCGAAACTGAAATTTATTGTGGCTACGTATTTTGACGGATTAAAAGATAATGCATCACTTGCAGTTTCACTTCCTGTAAATACATTGCATGTTGATCTGGTGAGAAACCCTGAACAGCTGGAGGAAATTCTGAATATTTTACCAGAAAGTTTAAGCCTTTCGTTGGGGGTAATTGATGGTAGAAATATCTGGAAAAATGATTACGAAAAGTCGCTGTCTTTCATCAGAAAAGCTGTTGAAAAATTAGGATCTGAAAGGATTTTCATTGCACCATCATGTTCATTGCTTCATTCACCTTGTGACCTTGATTTTGAAACCAATCTTAATCCTGAAATTAAAAACTGGCTGGCTTTTGCTAAACAAAAAGCAAAAGAAGTCGTAACGCTTAAAGAACTGGCGTCCGGAACAGAAAACGAGCAGATTCTTGAAGCATTTGAAGAAAATAAAAAAGCAATTGAGAGTAGAAGAACTTCTTCTCTTATCCATAATGATCAGGTAAAACAAAGAGCAAGTGCAGTTACTGAAAAAGACGCTCAGAGAATAAATACCTTCAAAATCCGTAAAGAAGAACAGCAGGAAGTATTGCAGCTTCCTTTATTTCCAACCACTACAATCGGGTCATTCCCGCAAACTACAGAGGTAAGAAGCTGGAGAGCAAAATTTAAAAAAGGAGAGCTTACTGCAGAGCAATATGATACCTTACTGAAAGAAGAAACGCAGAGAACAATCCGCTGGCAGGAAGACATCGGAATCGATGTATTGGTTCACGGA
>CBFQYI010000585.1:0-2764 GCA_965720825.1 uncultured Chryseobacterium sp.
AATCGGCCCCGCTTTTTACTTTGTGGTGTTCTGCTTTGATGTTTTCAATTGTAAATTTCATTCTTTTGTATTTTCTGTTTTAACTATAAATTATTGCTTTTCAAAAACAAACCATTGGTTTCTGCTTATCAAAACAAAGGCTAATTTAATCAGAAAATATAAATTTCATTTAATTTTTAATGAAAACAGCTGTATGGATATTTATTCGAACCTGTCTTTTAAATAATTCATATCTGCAATTTTACTTTCTATGGCATATACCACTAAACCTGCAGTGTTTTTGGCTCCTGTTTTAAGCAGAAGGCTGTTGCGGTGACCTTCAACGGTTCTGGAACTTATAAAAAGCTGATCTGCAATCTCAGAAGTGTTGTATTGTTTGCAGATGAGTTCCAATACTTCTTTTTCTCTTTTGGAAATATGATTGGCATCAAAAATACTGGAAACTTTTTTCTTAGGTTCAGTAAGGTTTTGATGCAATGCTTCCATTACCTCGTTATTATAAAAGAACCCTTTACTGTGTACTTCACGGATTGCCGTGAGCAATTCGGCAGGACTTGAGTTTTTTTTAAGAAAGGAACAGGCTCCTGACTGTATCATATTAACAATAAATGCTTTTGTATTATAGCTCGTTAATGCAACAATCCTGATCTGAGGATATCTGATATGGATTTGTTTAGTAGCTTCTACTCCGTTAATTTCAGGCATATTGAGATCCATCAGGATAATATCAGGCAGCTCTTCAAGGGTTACAAGCTCGTCCAGCAACTCTTTCCCATTGCTGAAATCACTTACCAGTTCAATATCTTTTTCTCTCTGTATCAACAATGAAATTCCCTGACGAAAGAGTGCTTCATCGTCTACGGTTATTACACGAATTATGTCCTTTTCCATCTTATAATGATTTAAAATGTAAATTCTACAGCGATTCCTTTATTCTTTTCACTTTCAATTTTTAGTGTCCCATTGATCAATTCTACCCGGCTTCTGATATTTCTTAAGCCTAATCCTTCTTTCAAAGTATTTTCAGTAAGATCAAATCCTTTCCCGTCATCTTTATAGATACAGGTATTTTTCCCGTCTTTTCCCAAAAATTCTATATCAATATGCGTGCTTTCCCCGTGTTTTATGGAATTGTTAATGAGCTCCTGAAGTATTCTAAAGATATGCAAATTTTTTTCTTCTTCTGCTTTTGCAAAGTACAGACTATTGGAATAAGTAACCTGCAGGATTTTGGACAGGTTTATTTCTGAGCACAATGCATCTATTGCAGCATGGAGTCCAAATTTTTCTAAAATCGGAGGAAGGAGATCATGCGAGATTTGTCTGGCACTTTCTGCTGTTTTATTGACAAGATGTATTATTTTATTTTTAAGATCATTGTATTCTTCTCTTGTCAAATTATCAAAATCCAGGAGATGGATATTTAAAGAAACCACACTGAGTTTTGAACTGATATCATCATGCAGATCCTGAGCAATACGCAGTCTCTCTTTTTCCTGAGCACTGATAATGGCGTGGGTAAGATCTTTCTCGTATCTGACCTCCAGCTCCTTTTTCTGAATAAGATTTCTTGTTATTTTCTTATTCGAAAAATAATAAAATATAATCAGGGTAACGGCCAGTAAGGTAAATGCCAGAAAGGTATAAACGATAGTGGAAATAATTGTATTCTCATTCATTTTGTAAGATCATAACAGTAATTACACATTTTTTTTACGGGAAGAAAGATAATCTATCAGAATAAAGATCTGATACACAATAAACATAACAACATTGAATACCCAAATTTCTTTATGCAGTTTCCTGTTCATTACCGTATACAGGTTTCCGGACAAAAATATTACAGTACTGCTTATCAGATAAAGTAAAAGTCCCAGGCTTATATAATTGTATTTCTTTTTGGTATCCAGTATATTATATAAATGAAACAATGCCAGAATGATAATAGAATAAGAAGTTACAAAAATTTCGAATAGATTAAAAACATAGTACTTTTCGGGATATATGATATACTGTATAACGAGAACTACAGGAATGATAATTAAAAGTGTACATGCTGTTTTTTTCTGGTATTTTTCCGTTAAAATTTCATAAAAAAATAACCCCAGTAACAAAAACTGCCCTATCAGATAGTAATGTGAGAAAAACAGATTATTAATCTTCTGCGAATTCAATACATAGAAAACAATTTCACATAGTAATATCCAGGCCAAGTAGCTGATGAAGAATGTATAGGCTTTTCCTCTTCCGGAAAAGCCTATACAGTATACTGCCAGATTAATCAGCAGAATGCCTTTTCCAATTAACGACAATATTTCAATCCAGTGATCCAATGATCTCTAGTTTACAGATTCCACCATTTTGCAGTAGAACATACGCTTGGACAAGGTGTGGTCATATCATAGACATAATCTCCATTATCATAATTTACAATATCATTATCATTTGCATCCACTCCTACCATCAGAAACTTAAATTCACCATCATTGGTGATGGCATTGTATCCGCGATATCTTTCAAATCCCTTGTCTTTAATGAAAATATCATGGATGTCCTTTGCCGGGATAAGATGGGCTCGTATTGACATTCCATCAACACCTTTTCTATTTTGCCAATTTGCGATCCATGTTTTAGCATCATATAATGAGATTGCATGTTTTGGTAGTTCCATAGTTTTTCTTGTTTTAAATTATATAATAGGTTTAGAATAAAGTCATTGTAGCTACACATTACAAGTTATGAAAAAAACTAACCATACCGTGAA
>CBFQYI010000586.1:0-2760 GCA_965720825.1 uncultured Chryseobacterium sp.
ATTTTATCGGAGATAAAATCTTTGCGTCCTAAAACAGTATGTTTTTTAATATTCTTAGCGGCTTCGCGTTTTTCCAACAATCTTCAATAAAAATTAAAAAAATCAGTAAATAACTAGCCAAAACATTGATATATTTGTGGACTTGCAAAGGACATTACATTTGCACATAAGAAACTGTCAACTGAATAAAAACGAATAAAAATGAAAAGAGTAACCGCGATTGGAGGAATCTTCTTCAAGTGTAAAGACCCGGACCAAGTCACTGTATGGTATAAAACCCATCTGGGATGACCTACGAGCCCATACGGCGCCAAATTCGACTGGAAAGATGAAGAGTCCGATAAGAAAGGATATACCCTATGGAGTCCTTTTAAGGAATCTACGCAGTATTTTGAGCCTTCTGCCAAAGAATTTATGATCAATTATCATGTAGAAAATATCGAAGCATTAGTAGAGGAGTTAAAGAAAGAAGGCGTAACAGTGCTGGATGAGATTGCAACGTATGAATATGGAAAGTTTGTACACATCCTGGATCCGGAAGGAAACAAAATCGAATTGTTCGAACCGGCAGGAGAGTAGCCATTATTTTCCGGAAAACTTCTGAAAACCCGTATTGCCATCTATATAACAACTGAAGACGTAATTATTCCCCTCCTCCGGAGGGGTGGCGAAAATTCAAAGAATTTTTGACGGGGTGGTTTTCTCAGCACATGTTTCCACATTGTCATTCTGACGAAGGAAGAATTTGAAATTTGAGTAAGATTCTTCCTTCGTCAGAATAACAGTTTACTGTAATGATGTAATTTTTAATCCAAAATATAAATCTTCTTCTCCTTAAGATTGAATCCCAGTTTTTTACCCAGCCAGTTGATGCTTGTTTTCCCTTCATAAATAAGACCTTCCACAAAAAACACAGCCGGTTTCTCTACGGTGGCAAAAGGGGTGGAAATAGAGCCAATATCACTTTTGTAAAACCTGGTGGTTACATCGGGATTAAATTCGCTTTTCTTTTCAACTACATTCAGACCTTCTTTTTTGATATCCATTGTTTTCATCAGGCTTTCATTCAGCCAGAAAGAATCTTTGCCAGAGCCGGAATCCAGAAGAACATTGATTCTGTATTTGTTGTTCAACAGAACATATGTGGTAATATCCAAAGACTGGTCTGCATTGGTAGACAGCTGAATGTCCATCACCTTTTTACCGTTCAGTTTTTCTTTAGGAAAAATAAGTTCTTTCGTGGTATAATCGATGATGAATTCTGTATCATACAGCATGGGCAGGGAAATCAAACCGTCAATTCCTTTGATTTCCATATCATGAGTGGAATACCAGGTATCTTTAAATTTTTTACCGTTAAAAATAATCTCTTTTGATTTGAACAAAGGAATCGTCATCTTTTCTCCGGTTGCCCTGAAAGCTGTCAGGTAGTTATACGTTTCTTTGGGTTCCAGAACTTTGGAAAAATTGCCCAGGAAAAGATTGATTCCTCCTCCGGTATCAAATATGAAATTTCCCTTTTTACCATCCACTTCGGCGCCCACTACGAGGTGGCCGGAAGGAAGAACAGACATAGGTGTTTTTTGGGCAAAAGCCATAGAGGAGAAGGCTAATGAGGCGGTAACAACCGTTTTTTTAATAAAGGATTGAGTAAACATTGGATAATAGTATTAGTTTTTAGTTCTGCTATAGAGCGATTTGAATCTTTACAAATATACTTTATTCTTATCACTGATAAAAGCATGTAACCCCTTCAAAAGTGGCAGGAGGCCGTTATGTAACGGTCTCCAGGTACTTGCATAATACCCTATAGGGTGTTCATGTACGGTCTTCAACCACTTCGGAAGGGGTTCTACCCACTTGATGAAGGGGCTTTACCCCCTTGGGTAAGGGGGTAGAGAGGCTTGTTGAACGGGCTGTATTCCCTTATGAAAGTCCCTGTAGACACTTTCATAAGGGGATAAGAGGTTTTTAAGTTTATCCTTTGGAAAATAATTGGACTCTTTTATTACCTTTTTGTACAGGTCAATTTGTCTATCTTTCTGAAACGACTTTATACCTAAAGTAAAATTCCTAAATTTAGCCTCAAATCAAAAACAAAATGGAAATAAAAATCATAAAGGTTACGCACGTTACCGGAACTTATATCATTGAAGTTCCCAATGGAGCACTTAATGACATGAAAACCCAGCTGGACAAATGCCTTAACGATGAACAGGGTGCTATTGTAGTAAAGGGAGAAGATGGAGATCAGTTTGTATATCCGTCTGATTTTTTAAAAAACAGCTTCATTGCCATTGTTGATCGGGAATAAGTAGCTTTTTACAGGTATAAAATAAAAACGGCTTCCATTGAAAGCCGTTTTTGTTCTTTATGTAGTGGAGATTATCCCTTTTTTAATTTTTTATTTTCTTCTTTTAAAGCTTTAATCTGCTCCTTCAGAAGATTAATGTATTCCTGCTGGTTTTCTAATAAATATTCTGGAATATTACAGTATTGATTGTAATTAATACTTGAATTATCATTTAGTGTAGGGGTATCATTGTGCTGTATTTGAGAAGTTTTCTCTTCCTTAATATCTTCTACAGAAACCTCCAAAGCTTTAGCCAGTTTCTCCCATTCATCATCAAATATTCTGACATCTCCACTTTCTTTTCTGCTGTAGTTGGAGACATCCGTGGCAAGAAGATCAGCAATCTGCTGCTGAGTATAACCTTTCTGCTTTCTTAGAGTTCTTAGTTTTTCCATTGTCATAGGATA
>CBFQYI010000587.1:0-2757 GCA_965720825.1 uncultured Chryseobacterium sp.
CCAGATCACTTCTCTGCTCGGCGAGTATTTGATAGAGATATAATCTACCTCAATATTAGGGAATCTCTCACGTATTTTTTTGTAGAAAGCTTTATATCGGTCTACAACCACTTTTGCTTTTAGCTGGTGATTGTCTGCAAAATCATTTTCGCCACAGTAAATAATGATTTGTTTGGGTTGATAAGGAGCTAAAAGATCATTTGAAAAATCATTAAGGTCTGTAAGTCTTGAACCTCCGAAACCTCTGTTGATAATTGTTTTGCCGGGAAAGTAATCTGCTATATCAGTCCATTTGGTGAATGATGAGCTTCCCAGAAACAGGATAGCATCCTTTTGAGGTGGGTTCTGCTGATCCAGTTTTTTGAACTCCTGGATATCCTGCCAGAACATCGGTTTTTTTTCCTGAGAAAAGGCAATAGCAAAATACAGCAATAGAAATGCTGATAGAATCTTCTTCATTATATTCAGTTTTAAATTTAACTATAAAAGTAATAAAAAACTCCCGATTAGCGGGAGTTTATGATTTATCTTTTGTAAGTAACGTAAGGGATATCTGGAATTTTATCTCCATTCATATCAAAGATCCCTGATTGCTGAGCAAGTTTAAGATCTTTACCTGTTAACATATCAATTCTGTAGTTTATAGATCCTTCGTCGCCAAGTTTTATTCCAATAACTTTTGAATCAGCATCGTAGGTATATCTTCCTTCAGTTTTCGGAGATGGAGTACAATCTGCACCACTTCCTGTATACGCTGTATAGCTTACATAATAATCTGTTCTTAAGAAAAGAGTATTTTTAGCTGCACATCCTGTTAAAGTTTCAGTATAAAGCACTGTTTTATTATCTTTTCCGGAAATTACTTCCCTTTTAACTTCCTTCCAATCTCCCTTCATGATATCCATATCATAAGCTTCAAGATTGTCATCTTTACAAGAAGTAAGCGCCAGGGCAGAAAAGGCAAATAAAAGTAGCTGTTTTTTCATTTTCACAAATTTAAGAATATGCTAAAATATAAATAAATTTGAAATATCTATAATGAAATAATGATTTTTTAAACGAATGTTTGTAAATTAAATAATTTTATGAATGCTGCGATGCGGGATACGAGTTTTTGGTTATACATTTTCTACCTGAAAATTAATATAAACCCATTCATCCCAATCTCGAAATAGCGTAACTCAAACCTCGCACCCCGAATCCATTAATAACTCATCTCTACAATCTTATAAGCATCCTGCGGAGTCAGTTTTTTATATTCTCCAAGACCCAGCCAGTTTCTGTCTGTAAAAGCTTTTTCAACTTTTTCAGCAGTTCCTTTAAAGTCTTGTGTATACTCGGAAAGTCTTGTTTTTATGTGAAGGCTGTGGAAGAATTCTTCCAGCTTTTTGATGCCCAGTTCTGCTTTTTCTTCTATACTTCCGTCTTTGATGCCCCAAACTCTCTCAGCATACTGAGCCAGTTTTCCTTTTTTATCGTCAAAGTTGTAACGATAATGGGATGGAGCAATAATTGCCAGTGTTCTTGCATGATCAATACCGAAGTAAGCCGTCAGCTCGTGCCCCATTGCATGTACTGCCCAGTCTGTAATCACTCCTTTCTGGATCAGGCCGTTTAAAGCCATTGTACAGCACCACATAAAGTTTCCGGCAGCATCGTAGTTGAAATCATCAGCCAATACTTTGGGAGCGGTTTCCTGAAGACTGATCAGAATGCTTTCTGCAATTCTTTCCTGAAGATCTGCAGAAGAAGGCGCTGTCATATATTGTTCCAAAACGTGAGTGTAGGCATCGGTGATTCCATTCACGATCTGATTTTTCGGAATAGTTCTGATCACTTCCGGATCCAGAACAGAAAACTGTGGGAAAAGTCCGGGGCCTCCTGAAGATAATTTCTCATGGGTTTCTCTTCTTGAGATCACATAACCAGAATTCATTTCTGAACCTGTTGCAGGTAATGTTAAAATACTTCCAAAAGGCATTCCTTCTCCTTCAAATGTTCTCACCGATTTTCTCAGGATATCCCATGGTTCACCATCATAATGGGCTGCTGCAGAAAGGAATTTTGTTCCGTCAATCACAGATCCGCCACCTACAGCAAGAAGGTAAGTAATATTTTTCTCTTTGATAAAGTTTAAAGCATTAATCAGAACTTCATATTCAGGATTCGCAGGAACTCCGCCAAACTCATATAATTCATGACCTTTTAAAGCCTCTTTTACCTGATCGTAAACACCATTGTTTTTGATGCTTCCGCCACCGTAAATCATTAATATTCTTGCGTTCTGAGGGATTTCTTTGGAAATTTTAGCGATTTCGCCTTTCCCGAAAAGTATTTTTGTTGGGTTTTTAAACTCGAAATTAAGCATTGTTCTAAATTTATTTTAAGTCAAATTTACGGAATGAAAAAGGAAAAGTGAGTTAATGAAATTTTAAAATTGCTATTATTCATTTTTATGAAAGCTATTGCTTTGAACTTCTTTGATTAATGTTTTTTATTCCTTTCTAATCTAAATACTATGCTTCAGGAGAAAGATAGGCTTTTGCTCTTTTTATAAAGGCTTCCTTATCTTTTTTGATCTCTTCCAGCAGTTTTTTCCGGTCATCAGGAATTGTAAGATACTGATCACCCCAAAGGTTGATTTCAACGATCACCGGAATAAGATCAATCCCTTTCTGAGTCAGAAAATAAAGAATTTTCAACTTGTTTTCCGGATGGTCTTTTTTATCAATGATTCCATTGTCCAAAAGGTTTTGA
>CBFQYI010000588.1:0-2742 GCA_965720825.1 uncultured Chryseobacterium sp.
CTTGAAAGAGAACATGCTGTTTTTCTTGCTGATCCGAATATGCAGCCTGAAATGGAAGGTTACGACTATATTCTGGAAAGACAGCTGAAACCTGAAGCAAGAACAGACGTTAAAAAGATTTTAGAAGAATTGGATATCAAACCAACTTCTATGATTGATATTTCAGACGGTCTGGCTTCCGAAATCCTTCATCTTTCAGATCAATCCAATGTAGGATTCAGATTGTACGAGGAAAAAGTTCCGTTAGACAATCTTACAATCTCCACAGCAGATGAGATGAACTTAAATCCTGTAATGACGGCTTTAAGCGGAGGTGAAGATTATGAACTTTTATTCACCATTTCTTCAGAAGATTTTGATAAAATTAAAAACCACCCTGACTTTACCATTATCGGGCATGCTGTAGAAAAAGAAGACGGAAACTTTATGGTAGCAAGAGGATCAAACCAATTGGTTGCTCTTACTGCTCAAGGATGGGATGCTTTTTTAAACCAATAAAACTGAAAAATTATATTTAATTTTAAATATTGTAAGAAAACCGCAGCACTTTTTTTGCTGTGGTTTTTGTTTATAGTTAATGATTTTACCAAACAGTAATGATTACACCGGAAAAAGAAATTCCCGTTCACCATCTGACCTCTGAAGAATTTCAGATGAGCACGCTGAGTGCGGCGGGTCCTGAGAATTTTCATGATGTTCACCGGCATAATTTTTTTGAAATTATCTGGTTCAGGGAGGTGTATGAAAACAGCCGTTTAGAATTGGACTTTGAAAGCTATCAACTTGAGAACAACCAGATCTGCATCATTGCACCCGGACAGGCATTCAATATGAAACTGGAAGGAGAGGAGGGATATGCAATGGCGATAAGCAGAGAAATTTTTAACGAAGCTTGTGACATAGAATCGGTACTCACAGGAGGCGAGATTCCTTTTCTTTTAAATCCTGAAAATGAAAAAACATGCAGTGCAATTATATCATTGATTGAGCAGGAATATAAAACAACATCAAGAACGGAACTCTTAAAGGCTTATCTGAAGGCATTTTGTATCATCGTCGGGGAGCAGATTATTCCTCAGGAACCTTTATTGAATGACCGTCAGCGTATTCAGGAACTGGTAGGACTTATCGACAGGCATTATATAGTGTATAAAGAGACAGGTTTTTACGCTGATCGGTTAAAAATAAGTACCCATCATCTTAATGATATTGTACGCCTTTTGAGAGGAACGACAGTAAAAAAAATGATCTCTCAGCGTCTGATTCTGGAGGCCAAAATAGAGCTGAGCTTTGGAGCTCTCACGGTGAAAGAAATTGCTTTTAAACTCGGGTTTAACGATGCTTCATATTTTTCAAGGTTTTTTAAGAGACATACGGGGCAAAATCCCGACAATTTTAAGAATAATGAAAAAAGGTGATCCTCAATATTTACCATAATAATGAGGTTAAACTAATATTTTTTCATTTCATATTATATTTAAATCTTCAGTTTGTCCTATACTTCCTTCAGTTCTTTTATTGAAAAACAATACTTTTTAAAGCAATTTTGCAGCTGAAAAAATCGCCTGCGAAGGCTTATTGCTATTTATGAAGAAGAATTTGAGCATTGTAGTGTTTATTCTCGCACTACTCAACACATTAGAGTCACTAAGTATAGATCTTTATCTTCCCGCTTTCCCAAGTATGGCGAAGATTTTTAATACCGATATCGGACACATTCAGGTATCCATTTCTGTGTTTTTTGCCGGATTTGCTTTCGGACAACTGCTATGGGGACCTTTATCAGACAAAAAAGGAAGAAAACCCATGTTGTACTGTGGACTTTTGCTTTTTATTATAGGAGCTACAGCCATCTACTTTACCTCCGATATTTATGTATTATGGGCGATGCGTTTTCTGCAGGCATTCGGGGGAAGTGCCGGAATTGTTATCGGAAGGGCAATTATTATTGATCTCTATGATAAGCATAAAGCAGTCACTATCTTTTCACAACAATCACAGATCAGCGGTATTGCCCCGATTGTGGCTCCCTTACTGGGAAGTGTATTCCTTAAATTCTGGGGCTGGAACAGTTCTTTTGCCTTTTTATGCATCATGGGATTGATTACATTTTTCATGGTGTACCAATATGTACCGGAAACCAATACCAGAATTAACCTTTCTGATGATGAAAGGTTAAATGAAAAAGGATTGAAAGACCAGCTGAAAATGATCATTTCCAACAGAGATTTTATCAACAGTACCATGGTGGGAAGTATTGCCTTTGCTTCTTTGATTATTTACATCTCCAATGCTCCGTTTTTATTCATGGAGATCCATGGGTTTTCGAGCAGTACCTTTAGTTTTATTTTTGCTTTCAACTCATTGGCATTGATAACGGCAGCTTATATTACGCCTAAACTGATCAAAAGAGTAAGCAATTCAACATTGTTATTTGCTGCTACCATTGTTTTGTTGGTGGTATGTACTCTTCATATTCTGATTGCAGCCGAAAACCTTTCTGTAGCTCTGGAAATTGCAATGTTGTATCTGTCATTGCTGGCTATAGGTATTTTGTTTCCAATCACATCAGCTCATGCTTTGTCTCCATTCAAGGAA
This sequence comes from uncultured Chryseobacterium sp., assembly GCA_965720825.1. GTDB lineage: Bacteria > Bacteroidota > Bacteroidia > Flavobacteriales > Weeksellaceae > Chryseobacterium. Next base: position 2,599 of record CBFQYI010000588.1, read on the forward strand.
GGCAGAGGGACAGTAGCGGCATTGCTGGGTTTTATGCAGCTGATGGTTACCTTTCTAATATCAGGCTTGATAGGTTTCTTAGAAGCAGATTCCATCATTCCTATGGTGGTAACACGTTCTGCAATGGCATTGATTGCGGTGTGG
>CBFQYI010000589.1:0-2734 GCA_965720825.1 uncultured Chryseobacterium sp.
GGAGCTTTATGAGAAACTTTATGGGTATAAATTTGATGAAGCCCATAATGCTGCGGCCGACGTAAATGCCACGGCCAGTGCTTTCTTTGAAATGGTGAGAATTGGAATAGTACCTGCTGAAACATTAAAGATTTCAGAAGACCAGCTTGCTTATTTCAAAAGCCTTTACCCGGATCCGATAAAGCCTTTCAATATTGTTATCAGAAGGCAGGTTGCTGATTTTCATAATAAGAAAAAGCAGCAGGATTTCGGGAGTATTGATGAAATTGATTTAGGTAAATATTTCAATTTTGATAATCACAGTGTTTTCTCTACACTTACCGCTACTTCAAGTATCAATGATTTGATTAAAAAAGCTTCTGATGAAAACTTCCCGGCTGTCGGGATGGTGGATCTGGGCAACATGATGGGAGCTTTTAAGTTCGTTTCAGCAGTGGAGGGTGCTAATAGTGACAGAGCAAAGAAACATAAAGAATTCCTGGCAAAAAAACAGGAGGCAGAAGAAAACGGAATAGAATTTAATGAAGTTGAGCCTGTTTCCGAGCCGCTTATACCAGTTGTAGGCTGCGAATTTTATATTTCAGAACGTTACGAACAAAAGCAATTTACGAAAGATGATCCGGACAGGAGAACACAGGTAGTGCTTTTGGCGAAAGATTTTAATGGATATAAAAACCTGGCAAAGCTTTCAAGTATCGGATTTCTGAAAGGATTCTATTTTGGAGTTCCAAGGGTGAGCAGAGAATTGATTGCTCAGTATAAAGAAGGAGTCATTGCTTTGACTTCCGGAATTATGGGAGATATTCCTGATGCAATCTTGAATACCGGTGAGCAGAAAGGGGAAGAGCTTTTCAAATGGTGGAAAGATACCTTTGAGGATGATTTTTATGTACAGATTCAGAATCATAAACTGCCTGAAGAAGAGCATTTGAATGAAGTTTTGTTATATCTGGCGGATAAATATGATGTTAAAATTCTAGCTCAGAATGAAACTTTTTACACCAATAAGGATGATTCTAATATTCAGGATATTGTAAGCTGTATTAAAGATGGTGAAAAACTGACAACACCTGTTGGAAAAGGATTTGGTAAAAGAAGAGGGTTGGCAACAGGTGAATATTTTATCAAAAGTTCTGATGAAATAAAAGAAGCCTTTTTAGCCTATCCGGATGCTTTTGATGCCTATGAAGAATTTACGGCTAAATTTAAACCTTATACTTTAAAGAGAGACGTACTTCTTCCTAAGTTTGATATTCCGGAAGAATTTATTCATGCAGAAGATGAGGTAGACGGAGGAAAAAGAGGGGAGATGGCTTATCTCACCTATCTTACTTATGAAGGAGCTAAGAAAAGATATGCAGAAACGGGGATAACGGATGATATTAAAGAACGTCTTGACTTTGAGCTTGAAGTAATTGCCAACACCGGTTACCCGGGATACTTCCTTATTGTACAGGATTTCTGTAACGAAGCCCGTAATATGGGAGTTTGGGTTGGCCCGGGAAGGGGTTCCGCTGCAGGATCTGCCGTTGCTTATTGTATTGGAATTACCAATGTAGACCCGATTAAATATGATCTCCTTTTTGAGAGATTCCTAAACCCGGAAAGGGTTTCTATGCCCGATATTGATATTGACTTTGATGATGAAGGACGAGATAAAATTATCAAATGGGTAGTTGAAAAATACGGTAAAACTCAGGTTGCCCAGATTATTACTTATTCGGTATTGGGTGGGAAATCTGCCATTAAAGATGCCGGAAGGGTTTTGGATGTTCCGATTCCTGACACGAACAATATTGCGAAGTTGATTCCTCCGAGTCCCGGAATGAATATCGCAAAAGCTTTAGCAAAATATGATAAATTAAAACCGGAAGAACAGATGCTTGTTGATGAAATGAGATATGTTCTTGATAGCCCTGATGATGCACGACATGGAGTTTTAGCAAGTGCTAAAAAGATGGAAGGTTGTATCAGAAATACCGGAATTCATGCCTGTGGGGTAATTATTACGCCGGAAGATGTGAGTAACCTGGTTCCGGTGACAATTGCTGCAAAAGATGCTGATATCCTGGTGTCGCAGTTTGACAACTCTGTGGCGGAAAGTGCGGGACTTCTGAAGATGGATTTCCTGGGGCTGAGAACTCTGACCATCATTAAAGATGCATTGAAGTTGGTAAAAGCAAGATACGATATAGATATTGATCCGGATCTTATTCCACTTGATGATACCAAAACATATCAACTGTTTAAAGAAGGAAGAACGGTAGGAATTTTCCAGTATGAAAGTCCCGGGATGCAAAAATACATGAGGGAGCTTAAGCCAACGGTCTTTGCCGATCTTATTGCCATGAATGCATTGTACCGTCCAGGTCCCATTAAATACATTCCAAACTTCATCAACAGAAAGCATGGAATTGAGGAAATTGTCTACGATTTACCGGAAACAGAAGAATATTTAAAGGAAACATACGGGATTACCGTTTATCAGGAGCAGGTAATGCTTTTATCTCAAAAACTGGCCAACTTTACCAAAGGTGAAGCCGATACTTTGAGAAAAGCGATGGGTAAAAAGCAGATCGATGTTCTGAATAAAATGTATCCGAAATTTATTGAAGGTGGTAGAAAAAATAATCTGAATGAGGAGAGGTTAGAGAAAATCTGGAATGACTGGAAAGCCTTTGCGGAATATGCTTTTAACAAATCTCACTCAACGTGTTATGCATTCATTGCTTAT
>CBFQYI010000590.1:0-2729 GCA_965720825.1 uncultured Chryseobacterium sp.
TAAAAATTCCGGAGATATAGATCTGAAACATCTGCCAAAGCGATATTCCCAAAACAGGAATATGGATGCTGTCAAAAAACTCTTGAATCTTTAAAATAAATTTAGGAACCTTTACACTCATCGATCTGTTTGTCTTTATACAAAGGTAGGGGAATTAAATTAAATAGGGAAAAGATAGGTGGCAGATGTTAGGTAGCAGGTGACAGATTTTAGGGGTTTTAGTGTTTGAGAGTGGGAGGGCTTTAGAGTTTAAGGTTTAGAGTCTAAGGTTCAAGGTAACCCGCAACTAATATAACTTGCAACTCGAATCCCGGAACCCGAAACAAATAACTTTGAATCCCGAAACTGCAACCAAAAACCAGCAACAAATTAGCCGCGAAACCCTATCTTTGCACTCTGAAACTTCTTACAATGCGAATCAGTTTACTTTGTATCGGTAAAACAGATGATAAGGAAATTACCTCTTTAATCAATTATTATCTCAACCGTTTACCCAAACACTGGAATTTTGAAATCACAGAAATTCCGGATGTAAAAAATGCCAAAAACCTATCCCCTGACCTTCTTAAAAAGGAAGAAGCTAAGTTATTCTTAAACCATATTGACAAAAATGATCTGGTTGTGATTCTTGATGAAAAGGGAAAACAGTTTACCAGCCGCGAATTTTCTCAGAAAATTGATACCTGGATGAATTCTTCTGTAAAAAAAGTACATATTCTGATTGGAGGGGCTTATGGCTTTTCTGAAGAGATCTACAACAGAGCGAATGAAAAAATGTCTTTATCTAAAATGACTTTTACCCACCAGATGATCCGCCTGTTTATTGTGGAACAGCTTTACCGTGCTGACCAGATTTTACAGGGAAAACCTTATCATAACGATTAAAACAAAAGAGATTGTCTCAAAAGTCAAACAATTGGCTTTTGAGACAACCCTTTTCTTATTTCAAGCCTATTTGTCTCTTTGCCTCTCCCACCACAAACGCAACGGAATTAGCAATATTAAAGCTCCTGATGAGTTTCGACATAGGAATGGTGAGATGATTTTCAAAACGGTCCAGAACCTCTTTATTCAGTCCCACACTCTCCTTTCCGAAAACCAGCCAATCTCCGTCCTGAAAGTCAGTTTCAAGATATGATTTTTCAGCATGTGAACTCATTAAAAAGACACGTGACACATCAGGAATTACTTTAATCCATTCTTCCACATCTGCATATTCAGTAACATCGAGATGTACCCAATAGTCCAAGCCGGAACGCTTCAGATTTTTATCATTAATGACAAATCCAAACGGATGAATCAGGTGTAATCTACTTTCGGTTCCTACACACAATCTTCCGATATTTCCGGTATTATTAGGGATTTCGGGCTCTACAAGAACAATATTCAACATCTTTCTATCTCTTTATTCTTTTTTAAGTATGGATTTATTTAAATGATTTGGGGTAGAATGTTTTTTAATTTATTTCTTTACACATTTAGCATAAGAATCAGTAAGGACTGCTTTTTCATAGCCTAAAGCAACTGCTTTATCCAGATTTTCACAAGCTTCTTTAATTTTGGAAGTGTCCATCAGAATCATGGCTTTAGACACATAAGACTGGGCAAATTTCGGGTCTATAGAAATTGCTTTGTTGGCGTCTACCAATGCTTCTTTATATTTTTTCATTTTAAAATACACATCAGCTCTGCCGTTATAGAGCAGTGATTCTGGTTTTTCAGCAAGAAGTTTATTATAATCTTTTAAAGCTCCGTCAAGGTCGCCATTATTTTTTTTCAGATTAGCCAGTCCTGTCTTTGCAAAAAGGTTATCCGGTGCAAAAGTAAGAATCTGATTAAGGTCTTTGATGGCAAGGTCTTTTTTTCCCTGACTGTCATAAATTTTGGAACGTGTAAGATACAGATCCGGAGTTTCAGCATTCACCTGAAGTCCTTTTTCTATATATTCCAGGGCTTTTACCTTATTCCCTTTCTGGCTGTAAAGCGATGAAAGATTTGCATATACAGAAACTGATAAAGGATTTGCTTTCAGAGCAGAATCGTAGGATTTGAAAGCCTGAGTTGTTTTTCCAAGCCTTCTCTGAGCTGTTCCGAGATAATCGTAATATTCTGATTGAAATTTTTGGATCTGTTCTTTTTCTGCCAGTTTTAAATATTGCTCTTCCGCACATTTATAATTAGCTTTCTGGAAACATTCTTCAGCCAGTTTTTTATCCTGGGCATAGAAATTAAAGGAGAAACAGAGGGAAATTACGGCTAGTAAAGTTTTTTTCATGAATTTATAGTTTGTTTGTTGATCACTTTTTTGGCGAGTGCACCAAATATCACTCCCAATAAAGATCCAACAAACGCCCCCACCAAAATATCTATCGGGAAATGCACTCCTAAATATATACGGCTGTAGGAAACCACTATAGCCCATACAAATATAGCATATGGAAACCATTTAAGCTTATTTTTTAATAAAATACTTAAAAAGGATGCCAAAAAGAATGTATTGGAAGCATGAGCAGAATAAAAACCAAACTGTCCACCACATTTCACGATTCTCATGTGATGTTCCAGAGTAGGATCATGACATGGTCTCAACCTTGCCACACCATATTTGAAGACACTGGCCAACTGGTCAGAAACCGTTGCTCCAATAGCCAAAAATATAAGGATAAAAACTAATGATCTTAGTTTATGGTTTTTGTAATCACATAAATATGTGATTACTGTTCGTTTTT
>CBFQYI010000591.1:0-2724 GCA_965720825.1 uncultured Chryseobacterium sp.
GAAGATCAAAGACTTCAGCGAATGGCTGCTATTCCTGAAGCGATCAGAAGTGAAATCGAATATCAAAGTGAGATTCTTTCTGCAAACAAGGATATTTCTTATGAAAAACAAAAACAATTAATCCTTACCAATAAAAAGCTAAGTGCAGAAGAAAGAGCCTATCAGTTAGCTGTTCTGGATAAGCAAAACGAGATAAGATCTACCGAACAGGAAATTGAAAAACAAACAAAGCTTAGAGACTCAATAACGAGTCGTCTTCTAAATGAAAAGGCAATTAGTTTACCTGGAACTCCAACAAAGGAAGATATAAAATTACTTGCTGAATATGGCGCCGAAATAGAAAGGCTAACAAATGTAAATATTCAGAATAAGAAAGACCTTGATCTTTTAAACTTTGATAAGATGGCAAAAGGGTTTGAACCACTTGTCAACATGATTTCCAGCGGACTAAATGATTTAGGGTTAAGCCGAGTTTCGGATCAATTCACCAAAATGTATCAGAAAATTTTGGATGAAGGAAAAGATTTCTCTCTTTCAAATAAAGAAATTTTTGAAGCAGCTGGAGCGGTAATTTCTGATTTTGCTCAAATGTTTACCAATGCTCAGAAAGAAAAAACTATTGCTGCCTTAGATGAACAACTTAAATATTCGCAGGAAGCAACAGAACAGGAACTGGGATTTATCAACAGTAGATTAGAAGCTTTAAACAGCCTTGAAGAACTTACAGCAGAACAAACGGCAGTAAGAAACGGGCTTGAAGATGAAGCAAGAGTTTACCAGGACCAGCAACGCCAGCGTGAAAAACTTATCGAAACTCAAAAAGCCCGTGCAGAACAAAAGGCTGCAGCTCAACAAGCTTTGATTAATGGTGCTTTAGCTGCAACAATGACTCTTGCACAGATGGGATTCATTGCCGGGGCTATTCCTGCCGCCTTAGCCCTTGGTTTTGGTATCGCTCAGTCTGTCGCAATTATGTCAAAGGATCCGGTTCCAAAATATTGGAAAGGTAGAACTGGAGGAAAAGCAGAATTTGCAATTACCCAAGATAGAGGTCGTGAAATTATTGCTGACGAAGACGGACGTATTAAATCTTTAGGATCTGATTCCGGAGATAAAATGACATGGCTTGATAAAGGCGACACTGTTTACACCGCTGATGAAACGAAGCGAATTTTAAAAACTATGGGACCTTCCGCCAAAATTGGAAATAAGGTTTTCCAACGAATTGCAAGAGAAAGCATGATTGCGCCACAAGTTTCCATCATAAATAATTACCGTGATAATTCGGATGAAATTGCCAGAAAAACAGGTAGAGAGTTCAGAAGAACAATGGAATTGCTGGATAAACCAACTGTAACAAGAGAGTATGGTAAAATAATTAAGTACATAGGTAAAAATTATGGGTTAGTTATCGGAGAATACGATTTAAAAACAAAAGAAGAAACATTTTATGATACCAATTAACCATATTATAAACGAAAACGGTGTTAAAAATATTTTTAAATTCATTGTACCCTCTGGAGCTTTCCAGGGGGAATATATCATAGATAAGCCGGACGGATGGGATGACGTAGATTCTATTGTAAATATTGATGATGAATTAATGTTTGTAAAGGATTTCATTATTGGAGATAACACAAAATTGAAATTCTACAAATATAGCAATGGAACAGCTTATGATGTTCTTTTTAATGTCAATAAAGAACAAGGAGTGGACGGCCGGATTGTGTTCAAATGGCTTGCCGTTAAAGATGGGGTTGAATATGATTTACTGAAAGATAACTTTGAGGTAAACATGAACAAGTATAATTGTACACTTGAAAGCAATACCTTCATTATTGATGTAGAGCTTATAAAAAGTGAAGCACAAAATAAGCTTTTCAATCGTGATGATGTAACAATAGATTTATTTGGGACCAAAGATTTAGATGAAAATACAATTACCCCAGTAGAAACATTTCAATTGGGTTATAAAAAAGGTGCTGCGAAACTCTCTAACTTTTATTCATGGGACATTTCACAGGACATATTAAACATTAAACCTAGTACTTCCGGATTCTTCTCTTTTAGTAGATCTGATGAGTACGAGTTCGGAAATAACACAAATGAATTTTGCGGGATAAAGAATGTAAATTTTGGAAGTCTTGCAAGTATGGCAATAGAACAAGGCCCCTTTGTTTCTACTGATATAACCTTAAAAGCAATTAAAGTTGAAATAAGTAATATGCAGGTAGTATTTGGTAGAGACAATAGCTCTATCACTATGCCTCCAAATGTTGGGTTATACGCTGTTATTTCTGGGTCCGGATTTTTTTACACGCAATTATTAAAACCTTATACGTCACAATCTGGAAATAGTTCTGAAATAAAAATTGAAAATGAAACCTTTACCCTTAACATAAATGATCTTTCTAATCTATCACCTGGACAAAATTTAAGTTTTTTGTTTTTAACTACGGATGAAAATGATAAATTCATTATGTCATCATTAAAAACAAATACCAGTATTGAAATCACTACTAATATGGAATCTCCAATAGTTAAAACTAGTGGAATAAGATTGATTGAGGCTGTAAAACAAGTGGTTAAAAATTATACAGCATCCGGATTAGGTGTTGTAAGTAATTACTTAGGTTTAGGAGGAACTTACTTTAATACTTCAGTTTCTACAGGTGTTTATTTAAGAGGGTTGCCAACGATCTATACTGCAGGTCAAAAAATTAA
>CBFQYI010000592.1:0-2718 GCA_965720825.1 uncultured Chryseobacterium sp.
AAAAATGAAAATGTTTCTTGATCGATCATTCTGGGAATTTCTTCTAATTAACTGATTAATTCAATTCTTTGTAGCTTTTCAACTTTCAGTTTAATGATGATTTCAGTGCCTCAGTTAAATTACCTATAAATTGATTTCTCTTCTCTTCAGGCAATAACTCAATCGAAAGAAAAGGATTCAGATCTTCAAGTTCAACCAACAACAGGGTGTTATCTTTCAGGCGGCAGGAATCAACTCTTGTGATTCCACGTTCTATATTATTCCACTCAATAAATCTTTTCGAAAAGTCCATATCGCTTTCTGTAGGTTCATATTCAACCAGTTCCCAACGTTTGTCTTTGTCAGGAGCATAAAGAGCATATTGAAATTTGTCGTTCAAATAATAGAAAGAGACTTCGTAGTCAAAATCGATCAACGGCTGGATCAATTTCCCAACCGGATCTGAACTGATCAATGAATCGTAGCTCAGCATTTCCATTCCTATGGAATCCGCGCCATTTTTTAATTTGACGATATATTTTTCGTGGATACCTATCTTATCTATTTCTTTTAAGCTTTCGACAGTTGGAATTACAGGATAATCCAGATCTGTAAGGTCTATCAAATATTGTTTCCCTAAAATGTCAGCTTTCCCATCGAAAGAATTAAATGTCAAAATATCTTTCTGCTCAACCGCTGTCAAAAACTTTTGAAAATAGTCCTGATAACCAAGAACTGAACCTGTATTTCTGAGGATGACCAGATCTGCACTATCAAGATTTGAAATAGCCTGATGCGGATGACCGATAAGAATATTAAAGTCATCTTTTAACTTTGAGGTGATGTACAGATCTTCCTCATAATATTTTCTACCCTTTGCTTCATAATAAAGGTCTGTTAAATATAATAATGTTTTCATTTTTGATAATTTACTTTAGGATTTGCAACCAACATTTTTAGTAAGTTCACTTACATTTGGAATTGTAAAATTCTTTCTTTTTAAACGGTCTTACTTAATTGGTCTATATATTTGATAATTATCGTGATTTGTTTCTCTTCTATTTTTTGTGATATAATGTTATCTAAAATCTCCTTTTTTTCCAGATTGTTGAGGTTCTTGAAAGCATCTAACACATTTGATTCTTTAAAAGTATCTAAAATTTCTTTTTCTGTAATTTCCTCTTTTTTGGAAATGAGGTAAAGTGAAACGTTAACTATATCGCCACCTTTTTTGTTGATGGCCGTTCTTATCTCATTATTTATAGAAAGAATTTTGTTTCCTTCTTTAGTAGGCGCAAGATTTCTCGATTCTAATTTATAATCATCAATTGAACCTGACACTTTTATCTCACCCCACTTTCCCTCGATATGTTCTGAATTTGGAATACGCAAGTGATAAGTCCAGGCGCCTTTGCCTGACTCATAGATTAGCTTGAGTTTCTCATTTTTTATTATATAATCCATAGATTTTTTATAGAATAATAAAGTCAATGTTTTTTTTCACTTTATCAGTGTTAAAAACAATGATTAAAAATAAAATCATTCAAAGATAAAAAAAAATTCAAAATAATATACTTTTTAGTATATTTGTATCATAATTCAAGACCAATGTTGACCAAAGCAGAAAAGACTAAGCAATTTATTCTGGAAACAGCCGCACCTCTCTATAACAAAAAGGGTATCTCTGGTGTAAACATTGACAATGTGTTGGATGAAACAAAACTGACCAAAGGTTGTCTCTACGGTCACTTCGAAAATAAAGATGACCTTACCGAGCAAGTGATTGAATTGATGCTAAAGAAAGTCTCTGACAAAATGCATTTGGCAGTTTCAAATGCTAAAACAACCAAAGCGAAAATATCAGCCTTCTTGGATTTCTACAAAGACCCAATAAACACTTACATTTCAGGAGGTTGTCCAATTTTCAACACAGCCGTGGAAGTAGATGACAATTTCCCGGTCATCAAGCAAAAGGTTGCAACCTTATTTAGAGTTGGGCAGGAAGGACTTAGTTCTATTTTGCGAGAAGGCATTGCGAACGGCGAATATTCTACCAAACTCGACCCTGTGGTTTTTGCATTCAAACTTGTGGCATCTGTAGAAGGCGGTATTGTAATGTGCCGAACGATGGACACGATGAAACCGATGCAATCACTCATCAAAAATCTAAAAGCAGAATTAGAGCAATACGCGATTTAATTTTTTTTAAATAAAAATATACTAAAAAGTATATTTTAATCATAAATAAAATTTAAAAACAACAAAATTATGAGTCATACAACATCCTTATTTGAGCACTTTCAACTCAACGATTTAGAATTAGAAAACAGAATGGTAATGGCGCCATTAACCCGTAGCCGTTCCAACAACCCAGAACATACCGCCACAGAATTGAATGCAAAATATTACAGCCAACGTGCATCAGCAGGTCTTATTATTACAGAAGGAACTGTCATCAGTGAAGAAGCAGTTGGTGTTATCAACGTTCCTGGTATTTACAGCCCAGCACAAATCGAAGGTTGGAAACTCACCACCTCAGCTGTTCACGAGAAAGGAGGTAAAATCTTTGCTCAACTTTGGCATACGGGCGCCAACTCACATCCCGACCATCACAATGGCAACGCTCCTTTAGCACCATCTGCGTACAACCCGAATGTGGAAGTCTTCACTCCTACCGGATTCAAAAAAAGTGAAAGTTCAAGAGCGATGAGCATTGATAACATCAAACAAACGGTTTCA
>CBFQYI010000593.1:0-2697 GCA_965720825.1 uncultured Chryseobacterium sp.
ACTTCCCTTAAAAATAATTATTGGCTTCCAAAGGCTAACTTTTATTTGAAGTTCAATGGGATCTTCAATTGGTATAATTACAATTTTAAATTATTGGGAAGCTACACACAATTAAGCTCCGAGCCGGAAATCACAAGATCCTATGCTTCGTATTCTACTACTTTGCTGAATGCAGAAAATTACAATCAATACTTTCCGGTACAGGAAGTAGAAAGCTTCAGGGGTTTATCTAATATTAATACTCAGGAATGGAAAATTGGAGCCAGGTTGAGTCTTGGGTATAAAATAAGTGTAGATGGAGAATATTTTAATAAAAAGAATAAAGATGATATATTTCCTGTTTTTGAAAACAATCAGTTGAAGTTAAAGAATATAGCAGATCATACGTACAGCGGATATGAGTTTAATTTTGCTTACGAAAAGTTGCAGCTTGGCTATGATTTGTATATCACCAATAAAGTCTCATTTTTTAAATACAAAGATATTGTAGATCGCATCGCTCCCGGATATCAGAACCTTGCCGTTTCAGGATTCAAAGATATTTATAAAACCCTTTCGGAAGGACAGGTTTTGGGTGCTGTGATGGGCAGTTATTTTGAAAGAAATGCAGCCGGACAATTGATCATTGATGAGTTTGGATTTCCTAAAAAAGCAGACGGAATGAAAATTATTGCAGATCCTACACCGGATTTTGTGATGAAATTCAACCACAGTTTTGCCTATAAAAACTGGTCTTTAGATATCAATTGGGAATGGAAAAAAGGAGGCCACCTCTGGAATGGAACACAGGCTGTTCTCGATTACTACGGTCGTTCTTATGGCTCAGGAGATGAAAGGAATATCAAAAATTATATTTTCGAGGGTGTACAGGCCAATGGAAATGTCAACCAGATTCCTGTTGATTTCTATGATCCCAGCCGGAATGTTCTGGAAAACAGATGGTCGAGGTACGGTTATTTAGGAGTGGATGAAAATTATGTTCAAAAGGCAGATTATATAAGAATCAACAATATATCACTTTCCTCAGATTTCCCGATTAACCATAATAAACAGACTCTCAGACTGACTTTTTATGTAAATAATATCATGCTTTGGCAGGCTAATAAAGGTGTAGATCCTAATCAGAATTTCTACGATATGAGTAATGGAAGAGGTCTTGATTTTTTTAACCTTCCCTCCTTTAAAACATTTGGCTGTATTGTTTCACTTAAATTTTAACACATGAATCTCAAGTTGATATCAACCTATATCATCCTGCTGTGCTTATTGTTTTCAGCCTTTTCTGTGAAAGGGCAGCAACCATTTCAGGATTTTGAAAAAGAAAAGACCTACATTCAGACCAATCATGTTTTTTATAAACCTGGGGAGCAAATGTATTTTAAAATATATGTTGTAAAAGGAAACAATAATTTACCGGTAGAAGAAAGCAGGGTTGTAAATTTCGAAATAACAGATCCTGCAGGAAGTGTTGTAAGAAAATTAAAATACGAAATTACCAATGGATATGCCCGGGGAGACTTCTATTTTGCTGAAGACATGAAAGGTGGCATCTATAAAATCAGAGCTTTTACCAACTGGATGCAGAACGAAGAGGGAAAGAATGCTTTCGAAAAAGAAATTACCCTCCAGAAAATAGTATCACCAAGGATTTTAATGAAGCTTGATTTTCCTAAAAAAGGATATGGCCCGGGAGATGAGGTAAGTGCTGATTTTTCAATGAGAAGTCTTAGTAATCTTCCGATTCCTTTTTATGAAGCCGATTACACAGTAATGCACAACGGAGAACCCGTTTCAGAAGGAAAACTCATTACGGATAAAGAAGGCAAAAAATTATTGAAATTTAAGCTTCCTGAGATCTTGAAGTCCTCTGATGCTCTTTTGAATATCAAAGTGAATTTTGACGGATTTACAGAATCTATTGCCCGAAATATTCCTATTGTTCTGAATAATCTGGATGTGAAATTCTTACCGGAAGGCGGAACTTTTATCAATGGAATAGAACAGAATATCGCTTTTAAAATTCTGGATGAGTTTGAAAAGCCTGTAGATGCTGTTCTGGCAGTTTACAATCAGAATCACGAAAAAATAAAAGAAATTTCAGCCTACAATTTCGGAATGGGAAACTTCCGGTTTACCCCTAAAATAGGAGAAACTTATTATGCAAAAGTTGTAAAACCAGAAAATATTACCCAGACTTTTAATCTTCCGGCAGCAAAAAATGAAGGACTGATTTTGAATATTCAGAATGAAAATAAAAACCTGAATTTTACCATCGTTTCTACTCAGGAGAAAACAATTACACTGCTGGGAAGTTTCCGCGGAAAAGATGTTTACAGCAAAATAATTTCGCTGAAAAAAGGAATGAATTTGTTGGAAATTGCAGAAAAGGATTTCCCCACAGGAATCTGCAGGTTCACTGTTCTGGAAAACAGTATTCCACTTGCAGAACGGATTGTTTTTACCAATAAAATAAATCAGCTGAATATAAAAGTTAGTCCTGTAAAGCAACATTATCTGCCGAGGGAAAAAGTAATGCTGAATATTGAAACTACAGATGAAAATAATAAACCTGTTCCCGCCAATCTTGGAATAAGTGTGGTAGATGATAAGCTATGGACCTATGCTGATGATAAGCAGAATCATATTATTTCCTGGCTTTTGATGGATTCTGAGCTCAAAGGTAAAATTGAAAAGCCT
>CBFQYI010000594.1:0-2696 GCA_965720825.1 uncultured Chryseobacterium sp.
AACATGCAGATATTAGTTTATAATAATTAAGATCAAAATAAAATACAATAAAATAACATAAAATAAAACAAAAACCATAAGCTTTAGTTTATGGTTTTTGCTTTATAAAGGCTTTTAACCCCTTTTTATGTTAACCTTAATAATTGATTTGAGTAGTTGAATATGAAAAAGCATAAAGCTTTTTGTTAATTTTGAAAGTATTGTTTTGAATTATAGAGTTTGTAATATAATTAATTGTTTTTGATTGAAAATATTCATTATTATGAGAATTATTTGATCGTTTTTTGTTGTAATTTTATTTTATTAAAAATTCTAAAAACAAAACATGAAAAATTATTTATTACTTGGGGCTTTTTTAGTTCCCTTATTTTTCACTGCTCAGGTTGGAATAATGACTTCAACTCCCCAGAAAACTTTGCACGTTAATGGTTCATTACAGATAGTGAATGAATTGAACGTAGGCGGGAATGTCACTACGACTGGTTCTTCGGGGACAACAGGCCAGATTCTGACCTGCAGCTGCTCCTTCATGGCAAACCCTGAATACGGATAAGCGGAACTATTAATGGCGCATTTTATATACAAGGAACTACTTCTGCTACAGCTGCCAAGGGAACAACAATTGATGTGTCCCGGGTGTTACAATTACTTTGACGGTTCCTGCGGGAAGAACTCAGACTTTTTTATTTACTATTTTAGGCTATGTAACATTAGCAGATGGTAATTCGAGTCAAGGTGTTTTTACCCTTTTACAAAATGGAGTGAAGATTTCTTCAGCCTTTGCTTCTAAAGCGGGAAACTTTCCCGGAGGAACAACTTTGGCAAGTATGCCGGTTCCGGTGACCTTCTTGAAATCAGTAATCCTGCCGGCAGGAACTTATACTTTCAAAGTTCAATATGTGGCCTGGGTTGGGTCATCAACAGTCAATTTTGTTCCTTCCAGTTATGGTGGGTATAACGGTGAGACAGAAGCAATGCTTACCAAGATGCAGGTGCTGGCATATAAAAACTAAAACATTTTTATTTGTAAAAGATGTTTTTTGGCGCGAATTATTTTGCTTTTGAATGTTTAATCTTTTGTTTTATAGGTGTTTAAAAGTGTTTTCTTTCAAGAAAATGATTAACTTTATTGTGAAAACAACCAAAATATAACGAGATGAAAAATTTACTTTTTACCTTCGTAATCCTTGCTCCTATATGGTCAATGGCTCAAGTGGGGGTTAATACTACTGTTCCCGCAACAACTCTTGATGTAACAGCTAAAAACAGCACAGGCACGTCTACAGCAGCAGATGGGCTTCTTATTCCCAGGGTAGACAGACAAAGAGCCCAGAGTATGACCGGAGTTCCGGTATCTACACTCATCTACGTAAACAGTATCGCTACAGGTACCGCAGCTGGTACCGCAATAAATATTGATATTGTAGGTTACTATTATTATGATGGTACAGTATGGACAAAACTGAACATTCCGGTAAATATTTATAATGCAGACGGTATCCTTACAGAAAACAGAACGGTAACA
The DNA here is from genome assembly GCA_965720825.1 of uncultured Chryseobacterium sp. Lineage (GTDB taxonomy): Bacteria > Bacteroidota > Bacteroidia > Flavobacteriales > Weeksellaceae > Chryseobacterium. Next base: position 1,526 of record CBFQYI010000594.1, read on the forward strand.
CAGGGAGCAAATACTCTTACTTTTACAGGAATACAAACCAATGCATTTTCTGTAGATGGAAATACCTTCTCAGTAGATGCTGCCAATGATCGCGTGGGGGTAGGTACAACAGCACCTCTTAATAAGATGGTCGTTGTTGGTACTAATGCTCAGCCTTCAGCATTAGGTACAGCAGCTACTAATGCTACATTCAGAGTTGACGGAAATACCAATCACGCCCTAGATTTTGGAACATATACAAATTTTCCTTACGGATCTTATATTTCCAGCCAGAATAAAACAGGTGCAACAGGTCTTCCCTTAGTATTAAATCCGGCGGGTGGCAGTGTAGGAATAGCTACTGATACTCCACAGAAAAAATTACATATTAACGGAGATCTACAGGTGACCGGCGAAGTAAATGTAGGAGGTAATGCTATATCAGCAGGAAGTGCGGGTACGGCAGGGCAGCTTTTAACATCGGGAGGTGCCGGAGTAGCCCCTTCGTGGAAGACCCTAAATGTAATAAGTGGGAGCATTAGTGGAACATACTATGTACAGGGTACCACTAGTGCTACAGCTAATCAGGGTCAAATCATTGATGTTCCCGGGGTGGCCATTACGCTGACAGTTCCTACCGGAATAACTCAAACATTCTTATTTACTATTATGGGGTATGCTCTTGCTGCTAATGGTGATACTACTCAGGGAGTTTTTTCTCTGGTTCGGGATGGCTTTAAAATATCTTCAGCCTTTGTATCAAAGGCAGGAATTTTTCAGGGTAGTGGCGGCGGAACGGCTTTAACTAATATGCCTATTCCTGTTACTTTTATTAAATCCGTTACGCTTACAGCGGGAACTTATAATTTTAAAGTTCAATACAGTGCGTGGAGTGGTAGCGCATCCGTCAATATTATACCTTCCAGCTATGGAGGGTATAGCGGTGATACAGAAGCGATGCTTACCAAAATGCAGATTTTAGTATATAACAACTAAGCATTTATAAAATAAATAAAAAAACCGCAGAGCTGTAGTTCTGCGGTTTTGTTTTTTTTTTATTAGAAAAACTATTAAAGACTCTTCAATAGTTTTTCTGTGTCAGAAGAATCCTGTCCTGTGCTTTTTGCCAGTTCAATAGACTTTTCAGCCCACATTTTTGCATTTTTCTTATCCCCAACTTTATTGTAAAGAT
>CBFQYI010000595.1:0-2696 GCA_965720825.1 uncultured Chryseobacterium sp.
AGGAAGATCTCCCTTCAACGAAACTCCCAGGTTATGGGTGTAATCAACAGCTTCTTTCAGCTGTACATGCAATTGATATTGTACCCAGGCATGAAGCATTGAGGTATCGTAATCTTTATTTTTCGTTGTGAAAAACTGTGAAATCTTTCCGGCAATATATTTTTTTTGGGTCTTCCAGTCGTTTAAATTAGGTGTTTTATATTTGTCTCTTAAAACACAGAATGCAGAATAAGGAACAAGCCAATATTCATTATCCTTAATGAATTTTTTGAAATTTCTGTCTTTATAGATTTTGTCCTTTTCCTTATTGAAAACAGCAGTAAGATATTTCCACTTGCTCCCTATCATCTTTTCATAATCAATCAAATCCAGAGCATTTAAATGCTCTTTTTCAAACAGATACTCTTTAACTAATTCTTTCGGTAAAGAATATTCAAGGTTTTCTAAAGAGATATACTGTGGATGCAAAGCGTAAACAGATACTGCAGCATAGGGATAAGAATCCGTCCAGGAATAATTCGCTGTGGTATCATTGATCGGAAGAATCTGAATAATTCCAAGATTAGTTTCTTTGGTCCAATCTGCCAGTTTTTTAATATCTGTAAATTCTCCCACACCAAATCCGTCTTCGCTTCTCAAAGAAAATACGGGAATTGCTACACCGGCATCATGATACATCTGATATCCTTTGAATCTGAAATAATGGTTGGAAACCACCTGTAAGACGTCAGGCAATTGATTAGCAACCGTAAATCTGTTTTCTCCGGTTTCTACATCTATAACCCTATTTTCTTTAGTATCGTAAATACAATATTTGAATTGGATAAATTCATTCTCCGGAATTTCAACGGAAGCTTCCCACATTCCAAAATCTGTCTGATTCAGATGAATAGCTTTATCATAACTCCAGTTTCCTAAAGATGCTGTACTTCCGAAAAGAACAACCCTCCAATCCGGATTATAAATAGGAGCTTCTATTTTAAAGAGATGGGTATGTTTTTTTAAAACGGTAACTTTTTCGGGAATAAAATCGTGCAGTTTATTGTAGAGAATTTTGTTATTTAAATAATTCTCAGGAAAGTTTTTGTTATTCCATTCATCAAAAATGATAAACTCCTTATAATTATGTGGAAAACTCAAATGATGTCCCACGAATTCCTCCCTTAATACATTTCCTTTTTCATTCACTACGCGATAATGATAGGAAATAAATTTTGAAAAATAGTCTACTTCACATTTCCATAAACCATTCTCCGCATAAAACATAGTATGGACATGTAAGGCATTCTCCTCTTCACCAAATACCAGCTGCAGGTTTTCTCCAGCATTTACAATATATCCTACATTAAAGTATAGTTTCATCTATATTTTTTTATAAAAGTACATTTTAATATCGAAAAATAAAACTTATTGGATGTCAAATAATCATTAAAAAACCTTCTCAAAATAATTTGAAAAGGTCTTTATATGTTGATTTACAACACTCTATTATCTTGTAACTAAAATCTTTTTATTGAATATAACTTTTCCTGATTCATCAGCAATATTCACAATATAAGCTCCAGTCACCAATCCTTTAAGGTATACTTTTTCATCTAATGAACCTTCTTTCACGGATAGGTTCTGAGTCATTACATTTTTACCTGCCATATCAAAAATGTTCAGTTTAATGGAACCTTTTACATTATTATTAACATGAACGTTGATATAGTGCTCATCAACTCTTGTTGGGTAAATATCTAGATTCGTAGTCAGAGTATTAGCTACTGCAGATTTATCATTAGCAAAATATTTACTTGCTAAATCGTAAATATGAAGTCCTTGTTCTCCCGGAAGTTGTTTAGCTTGTAAAGTTGTCAGATCTACTTCATATAAAGCACCTCCTTTTGCACTAGCTACTACAACTTTTCCTTGGGCATTTACAGCAGAACCATTGACTGAATAGTTATCAGGAATACCCGCAATTTTACCTATAAATTTAGCTTTCAAATCTTTGGTCAAAATTTTGAAAACATTTCCTGAAGCTGAAAAAACATAGAAGTTATTATCAGCATCAGCAATCATATCACCACCAAAACCGGTTTCCATTGCAGTAAATGAATTTCTACCATTTGAAGGATCATCTTTAATGATTCCGAGATCATTTACATTGTATTGTCCAGCTTCTTTTCTGATTTCTAAAAACTGTGTTCCTGCATTATTTACAGCATAAATGCTTCCGTTATATCCGGTTGTCATTCTTGTAATATGAGAATTAATATCACATGATGATACTCTTGCCACATTATTTTCCACTAAGGTAATTTCTTTTGTCTTTGGATTCAAGACATAGATATTCGAAGAAAACATAGGCATGTATACCAGATTATTATTCGAAGAATCATAGGCAAGAGCAGCTAATGTTACGGCTTGAGAATGATTGTAAGAATTTTTATCTTCTGCTACAGCTCCTTTTCTTGTCTGGGAAAATACTTTTGATGAAGATTCAGAAGTAAAAAACTTCTCTCCAGAAGTTCCATTACTTCCGTCAATTGCGCGAAAATCATTGAATGTAATACTTTGGGTATCTTTTCCTGTAATCGCAAAGAAATCCTGTTGTGCTTGGGCATTCACACCTAATAAAAGTAAAAATAAAGGGAATAAATGTTTTTTCATATTATATATTTTTATATTCGTAATCGTTTTTATCTTACTAA
>CBFQYI010000596.1:0-2693 GCA_965720825.1 uncultured Chryseobacterium sp.
CTCTATGTCTGAAAGCAGGCAGGTTTTTATCAATAGGAACGGCAAGTGCTAATGTTTTACCCTGTTTTACCAGCCCTAAAGCCTGTTTTATAACTTCAGGGGTCAACAGATTGGCTGCTCCAATCTCATCTTTTGCGCCGTAAGCAGAAGGATACCAGGATTGATCTTCCGGATTGACGAGGGTCTGAGCCTTTAAACTAACGCTGTTGATAGTCAATAGAGTGGCTAACCCGAACATTTTGATCAGATTATTTTTCATTGTTATAAGATGTGATGGTTAGGGAAAGGAGGCTGGAAGATGGGAGAGGGAAGTTTATGAAGTCTGATAGTACTTCCATCCTCCTTCTTCCATCTTCCAGCGTTTACATTAAATTTCGCTCAACGCTGAATTGATAATGTTCAATTCTTCCTGTGAAAGGTCAATAGACATTGCTTTTGCATTTTCGATGGCTTGCTGTGCATTTCTTGCTCCTGCCAATACGACTGTAATTGCGGGTTGTAGTGTGGTCCATCTTAATACAAGCTGAGATAGGCTTGCTCCTTTTTCCTGAGCGATAGGTTCTATTTTCTCTAAGAAAATTTTCACTTTATTCAGATCAAACTGTGAGAAATATCCGTTTCTGTGGTCGTTGTCTTTTAATTGGGTTTCTTTGAAATATTTACCTGTTAAAAGACCTCTTTCCATTGGGCTGTACACGATAATTCCTTTGTTGTTTTCCAAAGAATAGGGTACAAGATCTTTTTCAATAGCACGGTTCAGCATGCTGTAAGAAACCTGGTTGCTGGCAAGTTGTAAAGTTCTGTTTGCTTCTTCCATTTGAGCCACATTGTAGTTACTTACTCCTGCTGTACGGATTTTTCCTTGTTGGATTAATAATTCCAGAGCTTCCATTGTTTCGGAGATGGGTGTTGTGCTGTCCGGCCAGTGAAGCTGTAGAAGATCGATATAGTCTGTGCCTAATCTTTTTAAGCTCTCTTCAACTTCTTTGATGATATTTTCTTTAGAAGCTAACTTATATACCGGAATGGCTTTTCCTTCGTCTTCTGCATCAAAGAAAAATTCTCCTTTACCATTATTGCTTCCGTCCCAAACCAATCCGAATTTTGTTAAAAGCTGGATTTTTGAACGGTCTTTTCCTTTGATGGCTTTACCGATCATTTCTTCACTCAGTCCGAAACCGTAGAAAGGCGCCGTGTCAATAGAAGTTACTCCGTGATCCAATGATGCATGAATAGAATTGATGGAATCCTGTTTTTCATTACCTCCCCACATATTTCCGCCGATAGCAAAAGCACCGTGTGTGATGGTTGATAATTCTAAATCTGTGTTTCCTAATTTTCTATATTCCATTTTTGATTGTTTTAAAATTGTTGTTGTATTAAACCACCCCGTCAAAAATTCTTTGAATTTTCGCCACCCCTCCGGAGGAGGGGAATGCTCGCTGTTTCAATGGTGACCCTTTTAAGAACTTTTCGGATTTAAAAAGAACTTAAGTGTTCTTCTCTGTATTCTTAATAGCATCTTTTTTTATTTAAGCGTCTGAAAGCTGTTGTGACTGTTGGGGTTAAAAATTGTCTGTTATTTATTTAATTCCTTTACGATAGCTTCTCCAACGCTTTTTGCAGATTGTGGATTTTGTCCTGTGATCACTCGCTGATCTGTTACCACATGATTCTGCCAAAGCCCTGATTTTTCAAATTTAGCTCCTCTTTCTTTCAGTTTATCTTCCAGTAGGAAAGGAACTACGTTGGTTAATTTTACCTCAGATTCTTCTTCATTGGTAAAAGCATTGATCTTTTTACCGTCTACAAGATATTTCCCGTTATTCAGTTTGATATTCACCAAACCTGCAGGGCCATGACACACTCCGGCTACAATTCCTCCATTTTCATAAATTTTAGAAGCAATATCTGCCAGTTCTTTATTGTCTGCAAAATCCCACATCGCTCCATGTCCTCCTGCATAAAATATCGTTGAGTATTCTTTTGGATTCACCTGAGATGGCGTCATAGAATGATCAATTTTGTTTTTATATTCTTTATTTTCCCAGAACTCTTTGTTGACAGGATCTTTCAAATCGAAACCGTCTACCGGAGGAGTTTCTCCTTTCGGACTTACAAAGTCAATTTCATATCCTGCCTTGTGAAGAACTTCCCACGGGTGAGAAACTTCGCCAAGATAATATCCTGTATCTTCACCGGTACTGCCTTTTTTATCATGGCTGGTAACGACGAATAAAATTTTCTTTTTCATATTCTTTGATTTTTTGGTTTGTGCCTGAGCAAATCCTATCGCAAAGATTGTCAGCAGTAAAAACGCTAATTTTTTCATGATTAAAGGATGCTGGTAAGATAAATCTGTGGTTTTTCCTGAAGCTTCTCATCTACCAAAGCTCCGAAAGCCTGGATGTAAGGTTGCTGATTATGTTGAGCTAATCCTTCTTCGTTTTTCCATATTTCGTAGAAAACAAATTCATTTTTGTCTTCAATGCCCTGATGCAGACTGTAAAGCTCACATGCTTCTTCTTTTCTTGTTTCTTGTACCATATTCTGTAGAACTTCCAGTACTTCTGCCTGATGTTCTTCTTTGGATTTTATAATGGCTGTAAGATGAATTTTCATAATTAAATAAAATTTTCAATTGAGTTATAGATAGGTTTCCATTCCAGTTCTGTTCTGGCTTTATCCGAACT
>CBFQYI010000597.1:0-2692 GCA_965720825.1 uncultured Chryseobacterium sp.
TTTTTCTATTCCCGTTATTATTTCAGCCTTAGGCTATTTTGTAGATATTTATGATCTCCTTTTATTCGGAATCGTTAGAATACCAAGTTTAAAAGCCCTGGGACTTAATCCGGATGCAGACGGAACCTTTATTCTGAACTGCCAGATGGTTGGGCTGCTCATCGGAGGTGTTTTCTGGGGGATTTTCGGTGATAAAAAAGGAAGACTTTCTGTACTCTTCGGATCCATTTTAGTGTATTCTTTAGCCAACATCGTCTGTGGTTTTCTTCCTTATTTTCCCAAAGAGCATTTGGTATACCAATATGCCGGATTAAGATTCATTGCAGGTATTGGCCTTGCCGGAGAACTTGGAGCAGGAATTACACTGGTTTCTGAAAGTCTGCCGAAGAGCTTAAGAGCTATCGGAACCTCAGTGGTAGCTGGTTTTGGATTAATGGGGGCTGTGGTAGCCCAGCTTACGGTAGAACTGGCCGGAGGCTGGAATATTTCTTACATTATCGGGGGAATCATGGGAATTATGTTATTGGTACTGAGAATAAGCGTATCCGAATCCGGAATTTATAAGAATCTTGAGCATAAAAACATCTCAAAAGGGAATTTTCTCTCTTTTTTCACGAATAAAGACAGATTGATAAGGTATTTGAAATGTATTGCAGTAGGATTGCCTACGTGGTATTGCATAGGGATTCTGGCTGTTTTAGCCAATCAGTTTGCCCCTGAATTAGGAATTACAGAGATCAACCCCGGAAAAGCAATTATGTGGGCTTATGTGGGGATTTCTGTCGGTGATCTGTTGAGCGGATTTATTTCCCATGCTTTAAAATCACGGAAAATGGCAATCTTTTATATGTTAATCTTTACCCTGATCGGAGTGGCCATCATGTTATTCGGAAATACCAATACGGAAAGCAAATATTACCTGTTTTGTGTATGGCTGGGCTTTGGAACAGGATATTGGGCGATGTTTGTAACACTGGCGGCAGAACAGTTCGGAACGAATATCAGAAATACAGCAACGACAACCGTTCCCAACATGGTAAGAGGATTGGTGCCGGTAATGATATTTGCTTTTGATTCCCTTAAAGGACATTTCCCTGTTGTGGAAAGTGCTGCCATAGTAGGAGTGGTGGTATTTGGACTTGCGTTTTACTCTTCGCTTACCATTTCAGAAACCCACGACAGAGATCTTGAATTTACAGAATAATTTAACTTGTTTAATAATTAAGATACTGATAATCCTTATTTTGAATATAATAATTAAGTTATAATCAATAAATTATTAAATTTTATTCTGGTTTTTGTTGCGAGTAATTAATATTTGTTTAACTTTGGAAAGTAACTAAAACTATATTTTTAATCAAAACTAAACCACATGAACATTATGAAAAACGCTAAAAAGCTGAGAAAACAAGATTTAAAAAATATTACAGGTGGAGTAAGCGGTAAGCCGGATTTATCTCTTTGCGGATGCAGCTGCTCAGGTGCTGTAACCGGCCCTGATTATTGCTCCATTTATATGGGCTGTCTACAAGTTTATACTTGTGGAGAGGTTTAAGAAATTATTTCAATACGAAATAAACATTTCCACATTTAATATGCAGAACCCTTTTGATTCCAAAAGGGTTCTGCTCTTTTTAATGCATAATATAAAGAAGGCTACCAATGCTTATTGTTACCCATAGGATAATTGCCATAACCAAAGGTTTTAACCCAATTGATTTCAGCGTTTGAATAGAAAGGGTAGAACCAATCAAAAATAAAGTCAGATTCAGACCAGATTTTGCCAGAACAGTAATTGAAGTGCTGAAACGGTCAAGAAAGGGGAAATAAGTATTCAAAAGGATCGCCACAACGAAATACCCAATAAACCAGGGAATCTTTATTTTGGAATCTTTGCTTTTAAAAATGAACATTGTAATTAGTGAAACAGGAATAATCCATAAAGCACGAGCCAATTTCACGGTAGTTGCTATTTTCAAGGCTTCATCCCCATATTTACTGGCAGCACCTACTACAGAACTCGTATCGTGAATTCCCACGGCACACCAAAGTCCAAACTGTTCCTGTGAAAGATTCAGAAGATGGCCTATTGCAGGATAAACGAATAATGCAATAGAATTTAGGGTGAAAACAATAGCCAGGGCAAGAGAAATCTGTTTGGTACTTGGTTTAATAATAGGAGATACGGCTGCAATGGCGCTCCCGCCACAAATAGCAGTTCCAGCGGAAAGAAGATAAGATAAAGGCCTTTCCAGTTTAAATAGTTTCCCCAGAAAATACCCTAAAACCATTACAGTAACAATACTCACTACGGTCAACATCAGTCCTGTTTTTCCTGCGTGAAGCGCTTCATCCAGTTTAAGACCGAATCCCAGGCCTACAATTGAAATCTGCAGCAACAAATGAATATATTGATGAAGGTGTTTTTCAAATGGGTTTCCGATAAAGACAACCAGGAAAAAACCTAGGGCCAGAGCGATTGGAGAAGATATAAGGGGTGTAAGGCATAATACAGCCAAAACAATAAAAAATACTTTCCGTGTCATTTCATTTTGAATGAAATCTTTCATAATGCGAACTTTTAAAATCTGCACCAAAATTCCGGAAAATAGTATTACAAAGTAAATTGTATTTTGTTATATCGGATAACTAAAAGTTATATCTTTGCTTATTGCTTATTGCTTATTGCTTA
>CBFQYI010000598.1:0-2654 GCA_965720825.1 uncultured Chryseobacterium sp.
TGCCTCCTAAAAAGCCTGAAGCCCCTGTAATGACTGCTACTTTGTTTTTAATACTAAACAGATCTTTCATTTTACTTTTTACTATTTATTACAAACGCAGATTTATTTTTCTGTAATTCTGACTGAACGGCAGCCATTACTCCCTCTATCTGTCCCAATGCCAGCATTCTTCCTAAAAATGAATAACCGGGATTATAACCTTTGTCAACATCTTCTGTCAGAAGTCTTCCATGGTCTATTCTCATAGGCAGATCAGGGTTTTCCTTTTCAAATACACGGATTACTTCTATGAGCTTTCCTCTTCCTCCCAGATGATGAGCCTCGATGAAGTCACCATTTTCAAAGACATTTGTACTTCTCAGGTGAACAAATTTGGTTCTGTGAGCAAATTTCTCCGCAAGTTTTGGAACATCATTCTGTAGATTGGCACTTAAAGAACCTGTACAGAACGTCAGTCCATTATGAAGATTATCAACAGCCTTGAGAAGCCAGTCAATATCCTCTTCATTGGTTACTATTCTTGGTAAGCCCAGTAATGAAAAAGGGGGATCATCAGGATGTACACACATCTGTATATTCCATTTTTCACAGACAGGCATTATTTTTTCAAGGAAATGTTTCATGTTCTGACGTAGTCTGTCTTTATCGATTCCATCATATAACGCCAATAAACTTTTGAATTTTTCTACAGGATTCAATTCGCCTTCTTTGATATTTCCATTCACAAATCCCTGTGTTTTTACAATGACTGAGTCTATCAGATCATTGTTATCTTTTTCCGTTAAGGTATTTTTTAATTCTTCTACTTTTTGAAGGACCTGTGGGTTATAATCATTTTCTGCTCCTTCTCTTTTGAGAATATGAATTTCAAAGTATGCAAATTTGGCTTTGTCAAAATAAAGTGATGAAGAGCCGTCTTCCCATTCGTGAAAAAGATCGGTTCTTGCCCAGTCGAGAACAGGCATAAAGTTGTAGCAAACTGTTGTAATACCTGCTTTACCCAGATTTTCAAGGCTTGTGATATAATTTTCTATTAAAAAGTCACGGTCTTCACCTCCGTATTTGATGGCTTCACTTATGGGAAGACTTTCCACAACAGACCAGCGAAGTCCGTGGCTTTCTATATAGTTTTTATAATCATTAATGGCCTCCAGATTCCAGATTTCTCCGTTTGGGATATCATGCAGAGCAGAAACAATTCCTTCTACTCCTATTTGACGAAGCGTGCTGAGTTCTATTTTGTCTTTTTTGCCAAACCAGCGCCAGGTTTTTTCCATATTTTTTTAGTTTAATTCAGTTAAACAAAGCAGGTGCTTTCACACCTACTCTGTTACTGATATGAATGTTGAATGAAATTAGTTGTATCCGGGATTCTGGTATTTTGCCTTAATATCTGCAGATACCTCCATAGCATCAATCTGATTCTGAGGAATAGGTCTCAGATAGTGAAAAGGCTTTATCGTTCTTGTAACCGTTTGTGGAGTGTGATCTCCGTAAGAAGCTCCCCCGATCTGGTAAGTAGCCGCATAATCTCCCCATTTCTGTGTACGCACCAGATCATACCATCTGTAGAATTCTCCATAATATTCACGGGATCTTTCTGCAAGGATATAATCAATGGTAATTGCAGATGGTGTGGCAATAGTCATGGCTGCACTGTTATCTGCTGCATAAGCGGTATTCTGGGCATTACTGAACTTCCATTTTCCGGCACGGGCACGAATGACATTGACAAGGTCTCTGGCTGTCATAGCTCCTGAAGCTCCTTTTACGGCTGCTTCTGCTGCGATAAAATAGAATTCTGAAAATTTGGCCACACTGAATGGACGCGTTAATCCGGCATTTGGATATCCTAAGCCGTTCGGATCATCGGTACGGAAAGTTCCTATTTTCCATAAGCCGGGGTACACAATCCTGCTGATTCCGTTTGGTGCAATTACCCAGTCTGCTCTTCCTGAGAGAGTACCTGCTCCCACACCACTTTGTCCTGCTCCTGAAGGATAAGAAGGAGTCTGGCTGTCATCATTTAGGAAGCTTAAAATAGCGCCTCCGGGCTGTACAGGCATATTATTTGCGTTATAAAGTACAGGAACCGTTGTAAGCCCAGTTCCGTTTTTGTTCCAGTTTCCTCTGTAAGTGGTTACAAAAGTCCCATCATAACGGGAATCGTTGGTTTTATCTGCAAAAGTATTTTTAATAACTCCCAAGGTAGGACACATACGAACCCACGGACGTCCCAGTGGCTGTGCCGCTTCTCTCTGTACTCCACTTACAATGTCTGCCCCAGCCCACGCTGTTGTTTTGCTGCTTTTGATAGCAGTGTAGTTCCAGGTCTGCATCCATGCTGCAAAATTATCCGGTGCCCAGCCTGATCCAAATCCTACAGGGTCACTTTCATTATAGTATGTACTTGACTGCGTATGGTCTGCATAGAGCATAGATTCAGTATTTCTGTCATTTGAACCTACATTGACATCATAAAAAGTAGGCTGAAGCGCATAGGGTCCCGGATTATTGATTCCTTCCATTGCGATATCATAAGCCTGCTGGAAATACCATTGGGCATTGTGTCCGTCAGGATCTGTTCTCGTCACTTCAGGATAAGTTGGAATTCCGTTTGGATTCTGCAACCACCATCCATAGGTAAGATAAGC
>CBFQYI010000599.1:0-2644 GCA_965720825.1 uncultured Chryseobacterium sp.
GTGGTTTTGCTCCGGTTACAAGTCCGGGTGCACGATCTCTTTCTTTCAACGGAAGCACGCATTATCTTAATGCAGGACAATTTAACCTGAGTGGAAATGCGGTGACCTTTGAAGGTTGGGTAAAAGTAAACTCATTTAAATCTGCTTTCCCTTACATCTCATCAGTGATGGGAGTTGAAGTAGGAGATAACAACTCGGCTATGCTTCGTTTCGGAGACGGAAACCTGGCGAATAACAAACTTCAGTTTATTTTGAGTTTTGGTGCATCACAGGTGAAACTGAATACCAATACCGCATTCAATACCAACACATGGTATCATATAGCAGCTACTTATGACGGAGCAGCCATGAAAATTTATGTTAATGGTAATCTTGATGCCAGTTTTGCAGTAACGGGTAACTTTACAGCAAACGGAATCCTTTATCTGGGAAGAAATTATGATAATTCCCGCACAATCAATGGTTTCCTGGATGAATTCAGGGTTTGGAAAAAAGCATTAACACCACAGGAAATTTTAAGTAACAGCTGTAATGTTCCTGCCAATTCTACCGGTCTTGAAGCCAATTGGAAAATGGATGAAGGAAGTGGTTTAGGCGCATTGGATGCTACAGCAAATACACATTTTGCAACCCTGATCAATATGACAGATGCGAACTGGAGAACAGATGTTGCCTGTGCTTCCTCTCTTGCCGTAAAAGATATAGAATCCGTAAAAGATAACAATGCAGTTTACCCGAATCCTGTGAAACGAGGAAATGACATTCATTTTGCCATCAGTGATAATTTGGCAACTGAAGTGGCATTGTATGATGCCTCAGGAAAATTATTCAAAAAACAGAATATTAATCAAAATAATAATGCAGTGAATACGCAGGATTTAATCAGTGGTACTTATATTTACAAGATTACATCTGCGAACAGTAAAGTAATATCAACCGGTAAAATTATCGTGAAGTAAAATTCAGATAGTGAAATAGTTACCGTACTAATGAAATAGAGTCTGAAATACAAAGCAGACAGACAGAGGTATACTTCTGTTTGTCTGTTTTTTCAGTCACAGGAAGGACTTGAATTTAAAATAAAAAATAATGCAGAATATAGTAGGAATTGATATCGGAGGGTCGCACATCACGCTGGCTCAGGTAGATCCGGAAAAACGTGAAATCATTTCATCAACCTATGTAAGAGAACATGTAGATGCTTTCGAAAACAAAGAAGTTATTTTCAGTGCATGGGTTTCCGCCATTGAAAAAGTGGCTCATGATTTGGTAAAAGAAGATCTTTTAATCGGTATCGCAATGCCGGGACCTTTTGATTATGAAAATGGGATATCGCTGATGCAGCAGGGAAAATTTATTGATATCTATCAGGTCAATATTAAAGAAGAAATGGCAAAAAGACTCGGTATTTCTCAGGAGCAGATTCATTTTGTAAATGATGCAGCTGCTTTTATGGAAGGAGAAGTATTCGGAGGATGTGCCCAAGGGTTCAACAGTGCTTTTGGAGTCACTCTTGGAACAGGATTGGGAACTACTTTCTTCAATGGAGAATTTGCTACCGATGAAGACTTATGGGATTCTCCCTTCAGAAATTCTATCAGTGAAGACTATCTGGCGACACGCTGGTTTGTGAATCATTATAAAGAACTGACTGGAGAAGAAATCTCAGGAACCAAAGATTTGTTGGATAAATCCAAAGAAATACAGACTCAAATGTTTGATAAGTATGCAGACTCTTTTTCTGAATTTATTGTCAGATATGTAGATTATTACAAACCGGAAGTTTTAGTTATAGGAGGAAATATTGCCAAAGCTTATCCTTATTTTGAACAAAGATTTATTCAGAATTTAACAAAGAATAATATTAACTTGCAGGTTAAAATTTCTGCTATATTTGAAGATGCGGCCATTCTTGGAGCTGCCAGCTATGCATTAAAAAAGCGTATATAAATTAACAAACGAAAAGATACAATGAAGTTTATATTTTCTACTTGCTTACTGTTATTACAGGCCTGGGCGTTAGGTCAGAATGTATCTCCCGTAGATTATGTGAATCCTTTGATGGGAACACAATCCAAACCTTCATTATCCAATGGAAATACTTATCCGGCAGTCGGACTTCCATGGGGAATGAATATCTGGACACCACAGACCGGTAAAATGGGTGACGGATGGGCATATACCTACGATGCAGATAAAATAAAAGGATTTAAACAAACCCACCAGCCCTCTCCATGGATGAACGATTATGGTGCTTTTGCCATCATGCCGGGAGTAGGAAAAGTGAAGTTTAAAGAAGACGAAAGAGCAAGTTGGTTCAGCCATAAAGCTGAGGTTACGACACCTTATTTCTATAGCGTTTATCTTGCTGACATCAATGTTACGACAGAATTTACTCCTACGGAAAGAGCTTCTTATTTTAAATTCGATTTTCCAAAAACAGACAGTGCTTATGTAGTGGTTGATGCTCTGAATAAAGGTTCTTACATCAAGATTTTACCAAAAGAAAGAAAAATCCTGGGCTATACAACGAGATATTCTACCGGGAAATATGAGAATTTTAAAAACTACTTTGTCATTCAGTTTGATAAAGATTTTGAACTGACAAAAACCTGGAAAGACGATAAACTGGTGAATGATCAGT
>CBFQYI010000600.1:0-2642 GCA_965720825.1 uncultured Chryseobacterium sp.
ATTAGGATTATTTTTATAGTTTATCTTTTTATCCAATTTAATCTCATATTGTTTACTATTAGCAGCTCCTTTCCATGTCCCTATTAATTTGTCAAGTCTATTGTTAGTGTCCTTTACATATGTGATGTTCTCTAAATCAGGACAGCCTTCATCGTGATTTGGACGCATTGCACATTCTTCAAATTGTTCCAAAGTTCCTATCACTTGTGCTTTACAAGAAACAAACAAAGATAGCAAGGCAAGTATAAATAATCTATTTTTCATTGTTATAAATTTTAATTTTTAAGGACAATCATTAGATTGTACGTTATTATTCGAATTTAATGTTTTTTTCTGTACAGTACCATTAGATTTTATTTTATATAATTCTACTCCCTGTACGTTCATATTATATCTCAAAAAATTAAGAAATAATTTTTCAAAAGACCAATAAGGATTTCTTGTTCGAAATGCAGCATATTCATCCCTCCATCGCTGAGAGTCGAATCCTGTTTTGATATCCGTTGGAGCACCTGTAAACATAATGGTATAATTCCCATAACTGGAAACCATAGTTCCATAAAGCTCACTGTAATTATCATCAGTCACCATTCCTGCCATGGTCATCAATGTATTAACATCTGCCGGAGAAAACATTCTGATAGGCTGATTTATTTCTACTTCTCCATTTTCATTAGTTTTGCCTGTTTCATAATCATTCAAATGAGTGTGGATGTATCCTTTAAGATCTGGTGTTACTGTAACTGTCATTCCGTCAGAACTTGCTGTAGAAACAGATGGTGATAACTCTGTAAATACTCCGCTTTTACTTTCAGCATATCCTGTTTCTTTTTTGAGGCCTACTTTTGTAGCTAAAAGATCCACTTTAACTTTAAAATTGGGATTTATATTTTGGGTCTTCAATTTTGTACAAGGGTCTTCTATTTCCGGCGGATCCGGATACTCATAGCCATCACCACCTCCACCTCCGCCATCCATTCCTATAGGATCAAATGTCTTGGGGTTTGTGCCGGGAGTCCATTTACAAATTGTTTCCGAAGTTGTATATGGAGTACAATTAGGTTCATTGTTGGTACATCCTATGGTAATCCATCTTGTACTACACACAAAAGTTGGTGTATTTCTTGATGAGACTCCGGTTTTAGCTTCTGTTTTCTCCCCATAATCGGTGATATTGGAAAAGATAACAGCATGGAAGAAATCAATCATTCTTTTGTCATCTTTTTCAAAGAAATAGACTTTATTTCCTTCCCTTGCCGCTTCCATAAGGAGAACCACTCGGTTATTTTTTACTACAGGAACAAGCAGATATTTTTCTCCGAACTGGCCGAAGGTCATAGCATAATCCCAGTACAGCTCACCATATCTGCTTTTTACATGTTCAGCATTGGATACTTTCATAAATACCTGCTGTACTTTATGGATGTATACTTCGTCTTCCTTCCAGAAGCTTTTTGAAGCAAATCTGGTAGAAGAACTATAAGAGTCTTGTTGCGCAGCATCTTCTGCTGAGAATTCTTCGTTCCGGCAACACCATAAGGTGGACAGAATAGTAAACAGAAAGAATAATCGAAAAATAGTTTTTTTCATAGACATTTGGTTTTTATTGTGTTAAATATAATTATTTTTCAAACATGAGAGAAATAAATTATTATTCAAGATCTTTTTTTGCATAATTCTACCCAATATGAAGAAAGAATAGTAGAACTGAAATTACAGGTAGAAGAACTTAAAGAAGAAATAAAAATCCCGAAAAGTAATTTTTCAAATATATTATAAAACAAAAAAACCTCCCGATTTGGGAGGTTTCCATATTTTCAATTCAGAAAATTACAGTAACAATGTTAATGGACTTTCTAAATATGTTCTTAATGTCTGCAGGAACTGAGCACCTGTAGCACCGTCTACCACTCTGTGGTCACAAGCCAATGAAAGTTTCATGGTGTTTCCAACTACGATCTGACCATCTTTAACGATTGGTTTCTCGATAATTGCTCCTACTGAAAGGATGGCAGAGTTTGGCTGGTTAATGATACTTGTAAATGTTTCGATTCCGAACATTCCTAAGTTAGAAATAGAGAACGTAGATCCTTCCATTTCGTTAGCCTTAAGACCTTTACTCTTAGCTCTTGAAGCCATATCTTTTACAGATGCAGAAATCTGAGTATACGTCATCTGATCTGTATTTTTCAATACCGGAACTACCAATCCGTCTGGGATAGCTACTGCTACACCGATGTTGATATTTCCTCTGTGGATGATCTTATCACCTGCCCAGCTTGAATTTACCTGAGGGTGTTTTCTTAAAGCAATTGCAGTTGCTTTAATGATCATATCGTTGAAAGAGATCTTAGTATCAGGTAAAGAATTGATTTCTTTTCTAGCCTCAATTGCTTTATCCATATTGATCTCCACCATCAGATAGTAGTGAGGGGCAGAGAATTTACTTTCAGAAAGACGTTTCGCGATAATATTTCTTACCTGAGAGTTTTGAGTCTCTGTATCTTCACCCTGTACGAAGCTTACCGCAGCAGGAGCAGCGCTTGCTACCGGAGCTGAAGCAGCTGTTTTCGCAGCTGGCTGATAGTTTTCAATATCTTTTTTAACGATTCTTCCGTTTTCACCAGAACCCTGAACACTGT
>CBFQYI010000601.1:0-2611 GCA_965720825.1 uncultured Chryseobacterium sp.
GATTATTCTGAATATCCGGATCTGAAACCCAATGAGAAAACAAGTGGCTGGGATGCCTATCTTACCTATATCAGGGAAACCGGACCTTATTTAAAGGAAAGCGGCGGGGAGATTATATTTATAGGGAAAGGAGATCAGTTTCTGATAGGTCCTGAAAGTGAATATTGGGATCTGTGCTTACTTATCAGGCAAAAAAGTGTCAATGATTTTTTCGGTTTCGAAAAAAATGAAGCTTATATGAAAATTATGGGTCATAGAATGGCTGCAGTAGAGGATTCAAGGCTTTTACCTTTAGAAGAAGTATTATTAAATACACAAAGGGATTAAATGAAAACAGTTAAAATGAATGATGTGGAATTATGCTATGAGGTATTTGGTGAGAAAAATTCTGATACCATTGTATTAATACCCGGATTAGGAAGTCAGATGATCCGTTGGGATATTACATTCTGTGATCTGTTGGTTGAAAAAGGATTCAGGGTGATTCGGTTTGATAACAGAGATTCGGGAGGTTCTGTCTTTAATGCAAAAAGAGAAATTCCTTCTGATAAAAGTATTGAAGAGATTTTCGGGAATCTCAGTAACGAAGGGATTCCTTATTCTTTAATGGATATGGCGAATGATGTTATTGGTCTTCTTAATCATTTAAATATTGAAAAAGCTCATATTGTGGGACGTTCCATGGGAGGAATTATTACACAGCTTTTAGGTTCTTATTATCCTGAAAGAGTTTTATCATTGACGATCATCATGTCAACTTCTATGAATCCTTCCCTTCCCAAGCCTGATCCGGAGGTGATGGCTATGATGACACAGGTGTCTGCTGATCCTGTTCTTCATAAAGAAGAGTATTTGAGGGAAAAGATCCGTTTTGCTAAGAAAATATCGGGTTCTGGATATTTTTTTGATTCGAATCAGGAAAAAGCTTTGCTTGAAGAGGAACTTACCCGTTCCAGAACCAAAAACGGAATCATCCGGCAGCTTTTAGCGATGGGTTCCTTTCAATATAACCCTGAAGTTCTGAAGAAAATAACCGTTCCTACGCTGATCATTCATGGAACAGACGATCTGATCTTTCATCGTGATTGTGGAAAAAATATTGCGGATTCTATACCAAATGTCGAATGGCTTCTTATTGAAGGAATGGGACATTCTATTCCGGTGGAATTATTTGATACAATCAGTGATAATATTGTCAATACTATCAACAAAAAGCTCCCATAATTAAAGGGAGCCTTTTACTATTCATCCTGTAAAATCTGTAGAATTTGAACTGTCCTATCTTCATTATTGGCACAATAAAGTTTCAGTTCTTCATACATAAAGTTTTTAATTTCCTTCTGCACTTTCGGAGTTCCAAGCTTCCACCTTGTTGAACCCAAAAATGTAAGTTCTCCTTGTACAGACCCATAAAGCAACAGATATTTTTTAAGTCTTGTTGTACTTATATTTAATTTCATATTTCTCTTTACGGCTTCTTCTTTCAAAAACTTCTTGAATCCTTGTATAATTCCATCCAGTAAAGATCCTCCCAAAATGGTTTCTTTATAATTGGCGTACATCTTGATTTTAGGTGTAAAGACCTGACTATTCGCAAAAGCAAATGCTACCGAATATGAATATTCTGTTTTTTTCTGAAAATTCAATGTAAAAAAATAGGAATCATACGGCAATCTCTTTTGCACTTCATAATCTATGATCTCAGCTAAACCATCTGGGTAATGAAAAATATTAATCTGCTGTTCATCACCAGATTCATCAATATTTCTTATTTTCATATTTGAATCTAAAAATGAAAACCTTCTGAACAAATTGTTCAAAACCCGATAATTCAATATCAGACCTTTAAAAATATCTTTATCAGGAATGAAATCAATTGTCCATCTGCAGGTTTCTTCATTATTAATATGATGTATGTTGTCCAAAATCTCAAAGTTCCCTTTTTCGGATTGCAATACACGTAAGCTATTAATCTCAATCGTAGAATACTCTGTCAGTGCAATAATACCTGCCAATGATAAATAAAACTGTCCCTGCTTATACTGATCAATACTTTTTAAGATTTCTGTATTAAAAGGTGTTTTTTCAGGACTGGTCCATTTCATAACCAGTCCATTATCTTTTTTCAGGATGAAAGTGATATCATAGATTTCTGCTTTAATGAAATCTTCAATAAAATAGCTTATTAATTCATTATAGCCTAAGTGGTTCAGAAAACCTATATACATTGCAGGCCGCATTCTGATATGCTCCAGCACATTATATTCTTCAATCATATATTAAGAATCAAGATATTTAAATATAGGAATTTTTAAAATTTTATAAGGACTTTTGAAGACACCAATACAGAATCTTTGCAATGTTTTTGGCATCATCTACTCCTCTGTGGTGGGTACCTTCTAAAGTCATACCCAATTCACCCAAAGCTCTGTTCATTCCGACACTTTTCCTGATCGTAGGATGAATTTCACCGAATAATGTCTTCACATTAATGTGGTCATCACTCATCGGATAATCTGTGTAGAATCTTCTTGCCTGATTCTGAAGCATATTCAAATCGTAGTTTCCGTAGCTCGCCCAAGTCAGTTCTTCCGAATCATATTCTGCTCTC
>CBFQYI010000602.1:0-2611 GCA_965720825.1 uncultured Chryseobacterium sp.
AAACAAACTTATTCTGTTTTCTTCCCACGACTGGCGCCTGGCCAAAGAGTTTGCAGACAAAATATGGTATGTAAAAGAAAACCATTTGTATTCAGGGATTGTGGAGGACATTTTGCTACAGCACGATGAACTCACTAATGCTTCGTTATTTCAAATCAACGAGACCTTTATTCCACCTTTTATTTCTGCGCCACAGTTTCACAAAGAAATGCTGTATTCTCTGCTTCAAAAAAACTTCCAAAAAGACCTGTCTGAGCTTAATTTCGAATTTCAGAACACTTTTTGGGTAATTACTAAAGATTCCGCTACTTATCAATGTGAATCTTTTGAAGAAATCATCAATTTAGTCACAAACATTTATTAATACTAAGTTTTCTTTGATTTATTCATATACTATGCATGCATAGTATTATGCTAATCATACAATTTAATTCGTTTATTTACAGCCTATTAACAAAATTTAACGTTAATAAATATTATGCATGCATAATATTTATTAAATTTGGGTAAAACCATTGGCGCAAAAATGATGGATAATAATAAGGAAAAAATAGAAAACGTAGATTTAATTTTAAAGCAGACCTGGTTGGCTGTTTCTAAAATGTACACAGAATTAGCTCAGGAACATGATTCCACGGCAGTACAGGCACTCACTCTTCTTAAAATAGATCCCAAAGAAGGAACCCGAAGTACCAATCTTGGTCCGAAGATGGCTATTGAACCCACTTCATTAACCAGAATCATTAAACTTCTTGAAGATAACGGATACATCTATAAGGAAAAGACCACCACTGATAAAAGAGAGGTGATCATTAAACTTACAGACAAAGGATTAAATTCCAGAAATATGTCTAAGGAGGTGGTTGTCAACTTCAATAAGAAGGTGATGGAGAAAATAGCTCCTGAAAAGCTGGATGCTTTTAAAGACGTAATGACCGAGATCATGAAAATAGCAAACGAATTGTTAAATAACAGAAAATAAATTGTGATGTAACCTTCGGGCTCATATCATCTTATACAAATAAAAATTTACATATGAAAAGAAGAATCAAACATGTAACGGTTCTTGGTTCAGGAATTATGGGAAGCGGAATCGCTGCTCACTTCGCCAACATCGGCGTTGAAGTATCACTTTTGGATATTGTTCCTTTTGAACTTACTGAAGCTGAACAAAAAAAAGGTTTGACCAAAGATGACAAGGTAGTAAGAAACAGAATTGCTTCCGAAAACTTTGAAAAACTTAAAAAAGCAAGTCCTGCACTTCTTTATTCACCAAAGTTTGCAGACAGAATTAAAATCGGAAATTTCGATGACGATTTGCCGAAAATAAAAAATACAGACTGGATCATTGAAGTAGTAGTAGAAAGACTTGATATCAAGAAGTCCGTATACGAAAAAATTGAGCAGTTCAGAAAACCGGGTACCTTAATTTCTTCCAACACCTCCGGTATTCCTATTCATTTTCTTACAGAAGGAAGAAGCGAGGATTTCAAAAAATACTTCGCAGGAACCCACTTTTTCAACCCTGTAAGATACCTTCCTCTTTTAGAGATTATCCCAACTAACGATACAGATCCTGAGATCATCGATTTCTATATGAATTATGGGGCGAAATTCTTAGGTAAAACAACTGTTTTGGCTAAAGATACTCCAGCTTTCATCGCTAACAGAATCGGGGTATTCTCTATGATGGATCTTCTTCACAATGTACAGAAATTAGGACTTACCGTTTCTGATGTTGATAAATTAACAGGTCCTGTCATCGGACGTCCAAAATCGGCTACATTCAGAACTGCTGATGTTGTAGGTCTTGATACTTTGGTAATGGTAGCCAACGGAGTTCGTCAAAGCGGTGCGGAAGCGAACGACTTCAATGATGTATTTGCCCTTCCTCCTTATATCCAGAAAATGATGGATAATAAATGGTTAGGTTCAAAAACAGAACAAGGCTTCTATAAAAAAGTAAAAAATGCAGAAGGAAAATCTGAAATTCATGGATTAAACCTTGACACTTTAGAATATGAACTTCAAGGAAAATCATCCTTCCCTACTTTAGAATTAACAAAAGCTATAGATAAACCGATTGACAGATTCAAGGTATTAATCGGTGGTAAAGATAAAGCTGGCGAATTGTACAGAAAGTCTTTAGGAGCATTATTCGCATACGTTTCTCATAAAGTTCCTGAAATCTCTGACGAAGTTTATAAAATAGACGACGCTATGAGAGCTGGTTTCGGATGGGAAAACGGACCTTTTGAAATCTGGGATGCAGTAGGTGTTCAGAAAGGTATTGAACTGGCTAAAGATGCCGGATACGAGGTTTCTGACTGGGTGAAAAATGTAGAAACTTTCTACAAAGTTAACGACGAAGGCCAAAGCATTTACGTTGATAAAAATTCAGGAGAATACAACAAAATTCCTGGTCAGGATGCATTTATCATTTTAGATAATATCAGAAAAAACAAAACACTTTGGAGCAATTCTGGTGCTGCGATTGAAGATTTAGGAGATGGTATCATCAACTTCGAGATCCGTTCAAAAATGAATTCTCTTGGAGGCGAAGTTCTTGACGGATTAAACAGAGCTATTGATTTAGCTGAAAAAGAATATG
>CBFQYI010000603.1:0-2607 GCA_965720825.1 uncultured Chryseobacterium sp.
AGCTTCGTAAAACTTCTCTTGATATGAGCTCATCATCTACAATTACGGCTTTTATTTTCATTACATCAGATTTTAGGTGGCAGATCATTAGGTTGCAGGTGCAAATTAGGAATATTTAACCAACCTTACAATTTGCTGACATAAGTTCTCTAGCCATACTTTTGGTCATTTTTATTGCAAGAAAGATGCAAAAGAATTATTTTAGAGATTAAAATTAATAAACCAGACAAAATCATATGAAATCAAAACTTCTTATTCTTTTCTGTATAAGTATATTCAGTTTTTCTTTTTCGCAGATGAAAATCTCAGAAAGAGAAGATATCAGTAAGATCAATAAAAACTGGAGACTTACAAAAACCAATTCCGGAACGTATGGAATTTCAGATATAAGCGGGAAAATTATCGTTCAGCCGGTGTATTCCAAGATTAATAAATTCGGTGAGTATTCCGATGATCTGGCGCTTGTAAAAAATATAACGGGAACGTATGGTTTTATTAACCGTTCAGGTACTGAAATCATTCCTGCCCATTATGAACTGGACGATATCAAAAAGAATTTTTCTGTTTTGAAGAAAAAGTATATCAAATAAAAACACAGATCAATCCGGATTCAATTACTTCAAATTGATCTGGATTGTTACTAAAACACCACTGTTATTTTCCTTATCCTTTACCGAGCAGGTAATCTCTTTTTTATAGAGATCATTCAGCAACTGAATTCTTTCCAGCGTATTTTTCATTCCTCTGCCCTCTCTCGTTTTTTGGTGCTGGGTTTTCTGTTTTTTGCTTTCTTCTATCCCAATTCCGTTGTCTTCAATAAAGATGTTCAGATGAGATTCACTTTTTTCAAAGCTTAATTTTAAAAATCCTTTGTCAGCTCTGTAGCGGAGTCCATGCCAGACCGCATTTTCAAGAAACGGCTGTATCAGCATTCCCGGAACTTGCAGGTTTTGCATATTCAGACTTTCATCTACTTCAATTTCATAATCGAATTTATCTGCAAATCGTGTTTTTTCCAGGGCAAGATAATTCTGAAGGAGATCCAGCTCCTGCTGAAAGGGAATAAAATCTTCAGTGGAATTTTCCATTACACCACGCATTAGCTTCGAAAATTTGGTAAGATACTGGTTCGCTTCCAGTTCATTATTGGTGGCTATAAAGTGGTTGACACTATTTAAACTGTTGAAAATAAAATGAGGATTCATCTCACGGCGCAACGACTGAAGGGCAATTTTTTTATTTTTGGTCTGAACCTTTTTCAAAGTTCTGAAAATAAAAATAATTAATCCTGTCAGCAAAACCAAAGCACCGATCAGGCTGTAATTAAAGACGTTTTTCTTTCTGATAAGCTCGTCTTTAAGCTCTTTTTCTTTTTCCAGCTGTGATATTCGCTGTTCCGTATCTTCCAGAATTTTATTATCCACAAGACTTCTGTCTTTGGAAACAAGATTCGGAAGTTTTCCCAAAAAATCTCTGTACAATTGAACTGAAGCATCTACATTTCCTGAAATCGCATAAAGGCTATCCAGTTTTTTTACACTTCTCTGTGCTTCCAGCGTATGACCTTTGTCTAAAGCAATTCCATAGGCATTTTTCAAAAGATCCACGGCTTCCTTCGGATCATTTTTCTTAATGTAAATATCTGCCAGCTCCTGAATCTGATTCACTTTTTCCTGTGAGTTTTCTTTCACGAAATCTTCTTTCAGAACTTTCTTTTTGGCTTCAATAGCTTTCTCAAAGTTTTTATTTTCTACATAAAGATCTGCCAGTTTCTGATTGATGGCAAGCGCTTGTTGAGGAGCTTCTTTTTTAGAAATTTTATAGGCTGTATTCAGGTTTTCTTCGGCACTGGAAACGTTTTTCTGTCTCAGATTGACATCTGCAAGCTGGCTATAACTTTCTGCAAGATCGCCTTGTTCGTTTTCTTTTTTAGTCAGATTGATATTATTCTGGATGGCTTCTGCTTTAAGCTCCGGTGTGGGGGAAGAAAGTCTTGCTACATCATTAGCATTAACAGCTTTGCTTTTTTCACTGTAACCCATCTGTGCGGCCATGCTGTAATTGCTGATCGCAGGCGTTATTTTATTCTGCTTTTCCTGTGACTGGGCTAATCTTCGGGTAGCCTTTTCAATATTGGGTTTATCATTGAGTTTTTCATACAGCTTTTTCGCTTTTGTATAATACTCTTCACTTTTGGGAAAGTTTCCGCTATTGAAAAATGTTTCTCCAATACTATAATATGAATCCGCCTGGGCAGGTTCATTCTTTGTGTCCATTGCTTTTTTCAGCTTCTTCGTTTCTACCTGTACTTCTTCCACAGCAGCAGTGCTGTTAGTAGTGGTTTGGGAATGGATTATATTTCCCAGAAACACAAGTAAAAAGATAGTAAAGAGTTTAAGCATTTTCATAAAACAAAGATATGCATATATATAGTCTGCTCAAAAACTATTCACCAAGTGAAGTTTCCCTTTCACCAAGTTGAGTGTTTGACACTCTGTGGGTAAGATGATTTTTTTGGAAATAAAGAGAAGGTCATCCGTTAAACATTTAAACATTTAAGCATTTAAGCATTTAAGCATTTAAGCATTTAAGCATTTAAGCATTTAA